>JADYZS010000288.1 GCA_020853075.1 Anaerolineae bacterium
CTGCTTTGACGGGCTTCAGCGCGCCCAAACTCCTCTGGATTCGCGATAACGAACCGGAGACCTATGCCCGGGCACGGAAATTCTTGCTGCCGAAAGATTACATACGCTACCGTCTGACAGGAACGTATGCCGGCGAAGTGTCCGATTGTTCCGGCACTTCGCTCTTTGACGTGAGCGACCGGCAATGGTCGGCAGAGGTCCTTCATGACCTGGAAGTGGATCGTGACCTCTTGCCAGCGGTGTATGAGTCGCCGGAGGTGAGCGGGAAGGTTGCAGCCGCGGGCGCAGAGGCTACCGGCCTAGCCGCGGGCACGCCGGTAGTCGGGGGCGGCGGCGATCAGGCGGCGGGTGGCGTGGGCAACGGCGTGGTGGAACCGGGCATCCTGTCGGCCACTATCGGCTCTTCCGGTGTTCTCTTTGCCCACACCGAGAGACCGACCCTGGACCCCAAAGGCCGTATGCAGACCTTCTGCCATGCCGTCCCTGGCGCGTGGCACGTCATGGGGGTAACGCAGGGCGCCGGCCTCTCCCTCCGTTGGTGGCGCGATAACTTCGGTACCGATGAGATGGAACTGGCACGCCGCACCGGGCGCGATGCCTATGAATACCTCACAGCAGAAGCAGCGCAGGCAGAGCCAGGGGCCGACGGCCTGTTGTGGCTGCCGTATCTCATGGGCGAGCGAGCCCCCCATTTGGACGCCGACGCGCGCGGTGTGCTCTATGGTCTGACCATGCGCAGCAAGCGGCAGGATGTTTTGCGTGCTGTGCTAGAGGGCGTGGCCTACTCGCTGCGCGACTCGCTGGAAATCTTGCGGAACGAGATGGGGTTGCAGCCGAGGCAGGTACGAGCCTCAGGAGGAGGAGCCGCCAGCACTCTCTGGCGACAGATCATGGCCGATATTTTCCAGACAGAGATGACGACCCTCAACATCGCCCAAGGCCCGGCTTATGGGGTTGCTCTTCTCGCCGGTGTGGGCAGCGGTGTCTGGGCCAGCGTGCCGGAGGCGTGCCGCGCAACCTTGCGGGTGGTGGATCGTTTGGCTCCCGACCCCCAACGCGCGGCCCTGTACGATCACTATTACCAGGTCTATCGTGCTCTCTATCCAGCCTTGAAAGATAGTTACAAGGCCATCGCCCGCGTGGTCAGGGGGTAGAGGATTGCAGCAGGGTGTTAGCATCAAAGAGGTGGAAGGCGATCACGTATTTTTCCATCGCCGCGCTCACCCGCTGCACCACGACTTGGTGAGGGTCCGGCAATACGTGCCGGAGGTTTTCATATAGCACTTCTCGCGCGGTGGTCACAGAGGGAGCCGTCCATACGTAGCGCGCCCCCGTTTGCACGAGCCAGGTACGCCGTTCGGGTTTGAGATCCGCGAACGGCGTACTCAATTCATCGGCCAGCAGCCATTTCTTCCACCGTCCGGAGTGTACCACGGCCTGGTCTAGAACCGCCAGGAAGCGCGACGGCTCCATCTTGTTGCGGCTGCGACACCGGTCTTCCTCTTTGGCACAGAGGTCAACCAGGGCCCGGTATTCCTCGGTTGTGAATTCCGGGCCGACGTTGGCTCCCCCCATACCACAGGCCGGGTACATCTGCGGGTTTTCCACCCAGTCGGTGTAGTGCCCTTTTACCAGAGAACCCAGCGGCGCGACCACACGCAGAAGATGCCGGGCGCTTTCAGGATCAAAATAGGTGGTGTGCAGGTCTGTCCCCACTTTGCCAACGATGAAACAAGGCCACGCAGTCTGCATTTGTCTCTCGTTTAAGCCACGCTTCAAGCCACTGACAAAGCGGTTGAAGTCGCCCAGGTTGACGAGGCCACCATGTACCTCTTCCGTGCCCACCTCATAGGAAATAGGGGGCAGCCCTAGCCGCACGCGCTCGGCCTCCGTGTACTCTATCAGATCCAGCGTGCGAGCAACGACGAGATCTATGGGCATCAGCCTTTTTGGATCCAACGTGCGATCCACCGTGGGGTCAATGTGCAACAGTTGGTAGCCCGCTGCCAGACAGGCCGTGATACTGTGCTTTACCTCTGCCATCGTCTGCTCAAGTGAGAGATGCAACGTCGTGTGGCTGTCTTTGAGCCAGGGGCCGCCGTGATCCAGACAAGGGTATAGGGGGCCATTCCAATCGTATTTTGTGGCAAAGCGGCGAATCCGGCTGACGAACTCCGCTGGCGTCCAGCCAGTGTAGCCGTCGTCGCGATCTACCTGATTGAGCGTCGCGGCGAAGAGCATGGGAGCGTTGTTCAACGCGCTCACCCGCACCGCCGCCTCCAGCACGGCCTCGGAATTGGGGCAGACTGCCAACAGGGTGATCTGCGCCCTCCCCTGCTCCCGCAGGGCGATGATCCGTCGTACCAATTGGTATAAAGGCAACATGCCTGCCCCCAAGTCGGTTTGCTCGCACCACCAGATAGCCGTGCTTACTTAATCCAGCTGCTGCATCTGCACCTGCGGCAACAGATGAGCCAGATCTTCACGGTGGAAGAAGCCCGCCCCTAACGTCAACACATTGGCCGCAGCCACGGCCACCCCCAGGCGCAGTGCTCTCTCCAACGTTTCTCCACCTAATAGGCCAACGAGCCAACCGGCTAAGAGGGCATCTCCGCTACCAATGAGGCTCAGGGCACGGACGGTAGGCGGCGTCGCGAGCCACTCGCCCTCATCGGCTGAAATAACCGCGCCCCTGGCTCCCATCGTTAAGATCACAAAACGGACGCCACGTTCCCGCATTTGCCGCGCCGCTCGCTGCGCATCGCCGGTTGTCTGCACCGGCCAACCCAGAGCCTGTCCGGCTTCGTCGTTGTTGACCTTGATCAGCCACGGCTCGGCAGACAAAGCCCAGCGCAGCGGCTCGCCACTGGTATCCACGGCTACGTGGTTTCCATTCGCCACGAGCATCCGCACCAGGTCTGCCATACACTGCACAGGCAGGCCGCGGGGCAGGCTGCCACACAGCGCAACCAGATCAACGCCAGCAGAGCGCGACCGCACCGCCGCGACAAGTTGCCCCCATTCCGCCTCGCTCACCACAGGCCCCGCCTCGTTGATGACAGTAGATGACGAGCCATCAGGGTCCACTACGATGGTCGTGTTTCGCGTTTCCCCTGCGATCTCTATAAATTCGTGAGGAAGTCCCTCCTGAGTCGCAACCTGAGCCACCAGCCGTCCCGTCACGCCGCCGATCAAGCCCAACGCGAGGGCAGGCTGACCTAGTGCATGGGCGACGCGCGCGACGTTCAACCCCTTGCCACCTGCTGTCAACAACGTCTCCGACGCGCGATGTACCCCGCCAACGGCATAGTTCCGAACTACCAGTGTACGATCTAAGGTGGGATTGGGAGTAACGGTCACGATCATAACGCGAGGTATATCACGGCCGCTGAGGAAAGTCAAAACAAGGGATAATGATGAGGATGCCCGGTCACTCTCGTGAGGAGTGGGCAGTAGATTCACTGGTAAGGGCCCGGACCCTTTGCCATGTATTCGCCACAAACAGGAGCCCGGCGACTACCTGCAACAGAGCGGAGAGACCCAGAACCGGCCCAGGCCAGCCACCATAGCCCAGGGTGAGGAAAGGTTCTGCAATCCCTCTCAAGAGGAGGCCTACATTCAGCGCGGCATAAGTGATCCAGGCCAGAGGTTCGCTGCCCCGCGGTTGCTCGCGGGTGAACCGCGGGAACATCCAGTAGGCTACACCGATGATAAACTGCACCATCCAGCCGACGAGTAAGTAGTGAACGTGGATCTGGCGAAGCGCGACAAAGATCACGTGCGGCCCTAGCCATTTATCTGTCAACATCGCGCCGCCCAATGTAAAACCGAACGCGAAGTAAAGAAAAGCCGTCCGAATGTACCAACGCGCCAGCCGCGGCATCGTTATGTATCCTTAGATGGTAAATCATCCAGCACGATCAAATATGGCAAACCGATAGCCCCCTGTGGACAACGCTCCTCGCAGGCTGCGTCATAATGGCAGGCATCCGGTTTGACGATCATAGCCTTCCCATCCACCATACCCAATGCATCAACCGGGCAAACCTCCACGCACAAGCCACAACCATCGCAGAGGCGCAAATCAATGAGGGGCACAGGCCATCTATTATCGGTTGACATCAACTGGCTCCTGCAATACCTCATCTGCACTGGTAGTCGCCTTATGATAGCATTATGTCGGCCCGGCGTCTGCGACATTTGTCGCAGGAGATCGCGATCACAATTCGGCCTTTTTCTCCAAAGCAGCACGATCTACTATCACGATACGGTGTCGCTCTATGCGGATAGCCCCTATATCGGCTAGCGCCCGCAGAGCACGGCCTATCATCTCTCTTACAGTCCCCAGGCGCGCGGCCATCTCTTGGTGCGTCATCAATGCCGGCCGTTCCACCGAATCGGCACGGGCGGCGTCTCTCTGTTGCAATAGCAGCTTCGCCACACGTGCCGTCACAGAACGAAAGGAAAGGTCTTCTACCAGGCCGATTAGATGCCGCATCCGTGCGGCAAACACCCTAACCGTTGCCTCGCCGATAGAAGGATAGGTGCGCAGTAGTCGCTGCATGGCCGCACGTTCAATAATCCACAGCACCGTTGGTTCAACGGTGATAGCGCTAGCGGGATTGGGGCCACCGTCAAACGTTGCCACGTCGTTAAAGGTTTGGCCCGGTCCTACAAAGTGCAACACCTGCTCCCGTCCATCCCATGCGGTCTTGAAAATCCGCATCAAACCATCCTCAACTATGTACAGCCCGGCGCACGGTTCACCTTCGTTGAAAATCAGGTAGTTTGCCGGATAGGAGCGGCGGATCGCGACCTCCGCCACCTCCTCGCGGATCTTAGGTTCAAGATCGCTGAAGTAAGGGATGCGAGCAATGATCTTGCCGGGAGATTGCGACACAGATTTATGACTCTCCATGACACATGCTCTACTTATATCGGGCCGAGCACGGATGTTAGAGATTATACCATACTTCATGTGATCGTATGGATAGAGCCATTGCCGATCTGCCCTAAAGCACGCACGCAACGAGCGAAATGAGTGCGCATTTGCGCACATTCACACTGCGCAAGAGTTCGCTATTGAGGTATTCCCGCGCCCATTCTGCTCAATTTGACCAAAACAAGATCGCTTTCGCAGTCGGATGCCGGCTACCAAGCCGTCAAATGCAAGCACCCTGCTCATCACCGCAGAGGCCGAACGGCTCACCGTAATCAATGATGCGCAATGCGTAAATGAGCAATGTGCGAGAAATGCGCATTGACCAGTGTGGGAAATGCATGGCCCCGGTCAGTCTGTGCGTGAGCACACATGCTACGCTCATTTCTCTGCCTGTAGCGCATATCGGTTCCAGACGCGTGGCTTATACGGCCAGTGGACGCTATCTCTGCCCAGGCTCATTGCTCCGATTCGGCTGCGGGCAGAACCTTAAAAAATACGCAAAATGAGCGTATAACCAGTTGACAACTGCGCAAATGCGTAGTATAATGGGGACGAACAGATAAACGAGCGTTCTGGGCTAGAACCTGCGCAAAGGCAACGGGCACCTCACGTAGATCGCGCGCTGCCGCGCCCCAGGGCCTGCGCCGACACAGCCGACCTCAGGCTATTCCATACCACACGACAGCGCTGGCTAAAACAATGACGAGCAAGAGGGGCTCCATCGCCCGATGTCCACCGATGATCGCAGAGCTTTGATCCTGGAGAATCTGCGTGCGCTGGGTGCGGTCA
>JADYZS010000289.1 GCA_020853075.1 Anaerolineae bacterium
CTATGCAACGGGAGATGAGCGCCTCAGTTACAGGTTCGTTGTGACCTCCGGTATTGGCGCGGATGGCGTTACAGCCAAGAGTGGCAGCAACCTCAAGCCAGTGACGGTGGTTAGCCACCGCTTTTCTGCGTTCAGAAGCATCCGTCGCACTCAGGTTGCCCTGGCGGTCAATAGCAATGTTCAGCATGGCTACGCCTGCGGCCTCGGCTGTCCGTTTCAGCTGGTTCAGATAATGCCCGCTCGTGCTGGTAAAAAAGGGCTCATTTAACTCAATCGCCGAGAATCCGAATTCCTCCTGCGCCACGCGGGGGAAATCCAGAAGCGGTAGCGGATCATGCGCCCCCATGAATCGGCGGTGAATACTCCAGCCTGCCAGCGATAACCTGGTTGTCATAGTACGACCTCTCTGCCGATGCTTGCCGACTCGTGCAGGGCGGCCAGGATGCGCGTTGCCATCAGGCCCTCGCGCGGGGTGACCATCGGCGGAGTGGGCTTGTCCAATTGACTGACGAACTCTTCTATTTCCTGCTCATAAGGTGAGATGGTGCGCCGGGGTAGCACTGGCGTCATTTCCACAGCCTCGCCGTGGACGTTTCGGTAGAGGCGCAGGGGGGTTTCTTTGCCGAACAAGGTGGAATAGACCTCCGCGCCGCCTTCACGACCAAGGAACATAAGATGTTCTTCGTCTCGCAGGTGGGCAGCCCAACTCACCTCCAGCACCAGCGTCGCACCATTGGCGAAGTGAATGTAGCCCGACGAGAGATCATCCACGTCAAAGGTGGCCGGCCCTTCGCGATAGATGTCTCTACCCCAGCCGCCCAACCCCTGGCGTCGGGGGCCGAATTCGGCGTACGTCGTACCGCAGACCCGCACAGGTTCAGGGTGCCCCATGATGTACAAAGCCAGGTCCAACAGGTGCACACCAATATCAAAAGACGCTCCGGCACAGGCCAGCTTCTTCTGGGTGAACCAACTGCCGTAGCCAGGGATGCCGCTGCGCCGCCAGAGAGCACTCTTGGCATAATAGATCTGCCCCAGTTCACCGGCCTGCGCCACGCGCTTGAGAATCTGGATCTCTGAGCGGTAGCGATTGTGCAGCCCGATGGTGAGCTTGCGCCCCGTGAGTTCAGAGGTGGCAATCATAGCCTGGGCGTCGGCGACGGTACTCGCCATCGGCTTCTCGCAGAGGACGTGACACCCCGCCTCCATCGCGGCGATAGCCATAGGCGCGTGGAACACGTTGGGGGTGCAGATACTCACGAGGTCTAGCGACTCCTCGCGTAGCATCGCTGCAAAGGTTTCATAGACGTGGGGAATGTTTGCCTGCGCCGCTACTCTGGCCGCTCGCTCGTGGTTGATATCGCAGATGGCACGTATCTCAACCTGGGGGAGGCGGCGAAAAGCAGGGATGTGCGCGATCTCTGCGATGCCGCCTGCTCCGGCGATGCCGACGCGAAGGGTGGAAGACATAATGACCTCCTGGATAGAGATGCGGTAGGGGCTTCAGGCTGACCCTGCCGCTGAATATGCTCCCTCAACAATCTCTCCGTCCGTTGCCTCGTGCTCCGGGCTCTGCAGACGCAATGAGATGACCTGGCTGGTGCTATCGGGCCCCATGCTAACGCCGTAAATGGTGTTGGCTGCCTCTATAGTGCCGCGGTTGTGGGTGATGATGATGAACTGCGTATGTTGGGCCAGTCGCTGCAACATATCGCGGAAGCGCCTGACGTTCGCTTCGTCCAGCATGGCGTCCACTTCATCCAATACGCAGAAGGGCGTGGGGCTGATCTCTAAGATGCTGAAGATGAGGGCAGCAGCGGTGAGCGCGCGTGCGCCGCCCGACAGGAGAGCTAGCGACTGTGCCCGTTTGCCCGGCGGACGTGCCGTAATATCAATGCCGGTGTTGACCACGTCGTGCGGTTCGGTCAATTCCAGCCGGGCAGAACCGCCGCCAAAGAGAGCCTTGAACCTCTCCGGAAAGATGGACGCGATGGCCTGAAAGGTGCGGCGGAACTCGCGCTGCATGACCTGATCCAGTTCGGCGACAACGGCGCGTAGGGACGCATCGGCCCGTTCCAGGTCTGCCATCTGCGCCTGGAGAAAGTCATACCGCCCCTTCTCCGCGGCGAACTCCTTGGTCGCTTCGGGGTTCACCGCACCGAGACGCTGTAACTGGCCGCGCAGCCGTCTGATTTCCCCCTCTATCCCTTCCGGCAACGTGGTGACAGGAGGGAGTGCCTGCACTAACTCCTCCAGGGGAAGCGGCGGTTGGTCGGCTTGCAGCGCGTCCTGCTCAAGTTCTACCAGGCCGAGGTCGCGTTCAATGTCGCGCCGCAGGTGCGCCATCTGGTCTTGGATGCGTTGGTGGGCAAACTGAGCCTGGCTCAAGACACTTTCTTTGTGTCGCAACTGGCCGCGCTCCTGAGCCAGTTGCACATCCAGGCTACTCTGGGTCTCGGCGATCAGCGTCAGTTCGGCCTCAGCCGGTGCGATGGCAGATTCCAATTGTTCGGTCTGGGTTGCGATGATCTGGGCGCGGGCGTGCGCTTCGGCGAGAGCCGCGCGTTCACCTTCCTGCATGGTAAGAAATTGTGCTCCTCGCGTCTCTTTGGCTGTTATCTCTTCTGACAAACGCTGGTGGGCAGTCTGCAAGGTGGTAACGACAGTTAGTTGGGATGTTCGCTGTCTCTCCAATGCCGCTACCGCCGCGCGCGCCTCGGCGAGGGCGCGCACCCGTTCATCCGTTGCCAGGGCAGAAGCCGCCCGCTCGGCCTCTCGCGCGGCAGCGGAGGCGGTCTGGTTCTCTTCCTCAAGCCGGTCTGCCTCGGCAGATAGTTCCACCAACTTGGCCTGTACGATTGCCACTTCCCGCGCGAGGTTCGCGACCAGGCTTTCCCGCCATTCCACCGTCTGGCGAGCGCGATCTCGCGCCCGCTCGGCTGCATCGTGCTCGGCGGCTCGCCCCCGCCGCGCGTCGGCCAGTCGCTTGATTTCTGTCTCCAGGTTAGCCACCTGGATGCGCCACTCGGAAAGTGCGCGCTCGCCTGCGCCTACAGCCTCCTGATCTCCCTGGGCGCGGCGTTCGGCCTCGGCAATCTGCTCAGGTAGATCACGCCACTCGCGTTCGCGGGCCAGGACGCCGC
>JADYZS010000290.1 GCA_020853075.1 Anaerolineae bacterium
CTGCTGCCTGGTTAATGGCGCGATGGATGGACACTCCATGAAGATAAAGGAATCTATCTACGCCTACCCGGAAGAGGATCTGCAAGAGCTCCGTGGCAAGGCTCTTTCTTTGGTTACGTGGGGACTCCTGTTCGCGGCGGGGTTTCTGGGCACCGTGTTGCCCTCATCAGACCTGGAACGCTACCGGCTGGCCTTATTGGGAGGGCTGTTGGTCCTTCTGGCCTTTGCCACACGCCAACTCGTGCGCCGCAACTATCTGGCTGGTTGCTGGCTGCTGGCCGGTGGGTCACTTGGCGCCATCCTTCTTCTCATCCACTGGTATCCTGGGCAGATGACATCTTTGCTGGCCTTGCCGGTTATCATCGCCGCGACCTTCATCGGCGCTGAGGCCGGTCTTATGTTCTCTGTGGTGGTCTCTGCGCTTGTCCTATGGTTCGCAGGAGCGGGGTTATCCGAGTTCACGATTGGCAACCTGGCTACACTGGGCACGATCTGGGGGGCCTTGGGGTTGTCTTGGCTGGGGCTACGCCCATTCAAGACATCGGTGACGTGGGCCAGAATCAACTACGAACACGCGCAGGGGCATCTGCGAGAGGCGCAACAGCGTCAACTTGAGTTGTTAGAGATAAGAGAAGACTTGGAGGATGCGAACCGGCAATTAAACCGCCTGAACGCGATCCTGGCTGCTAGCTATCAGAAGGCCGAAGAAGCGCGGCGGGCAAAGGAGCAGTTCGCAGCCAACGTCAGCCACGAGCTGCGCACACCTCTCAATATGATCATCGGCTTCAGCGAGCTGATCACACAGGCTCCTACCGTGTACGGCAAGAAACTACCGCGTGTTCTTTTGGCCGATATCGCGGCTATCCAGCGCAACGCCGCCCATCTCTCAAAACTGATTGACGACGTTTTAGATCTGAGCCGCCTGGACGCAGATCGCATGGTTCTGGACAAACGCCCTTCGTCGTTGCCGCTCCTCATCTCGGAAACGGTGAACGCCGTAAAGTCTCTGTTTGATTCCAAGGGGCTCTACATCCGAGTAGAGATCGCTGGCGACTTACCTGAAGTCGTAAGCGATCCCACCCGCATCCGGCAGGTGCTTCTTAACTTGCTCAGCAACGCAGGGCGTTACACGGAGACGGGGGGAGTCATCATCAAGGCATGGCAAGAGGGGACAGAACTGGTGGCGAGCGTGAGTGACACCGGCCCCGGTATTCCCGAAGAGGAGAGCAGCCGGCTCTTTGAGGCGTTCCACCAGTTGGACATACCCTTTGAACGCCGGAAAGGAGGCTCCGGCCTCGGGTTAAGTATCAGCAAGAAACTGGTGGAGTTACACCAGGGCAGGATGTGGTTTCACAGTCAGGTAGGCATCGGTACGACCTTCTTCTTTTCTCTCCCCCTGGAACTGACGCCGGTGTTAGTTGCATCCGGCGCGGCGCGTTGGTTGAGCGAGTATGCGCAACGTGAGCCACGCACGCGGCCCAGCCGCACCGCGGCTTCCCCGGTCAAGCCGCGCTTGCTCTTTGTGGACCCCGAGGCCAATCTGGGGCGGTTGGCTGTACACTACCTGGAAGGTGTTGAGGTCGCTGTGACGCACGATCTTGGAGAAGCTATCGCCGGGTTGAAGGAAAACCCCGCCGAGGCTCTTGTTCTTAGCGACAGCAGCTCTTGGGAAGCGGGGAGCGTCCGGGCCGAATTGGCCCGTTTCCCCTTTGATATTCCCGTCATGATCTGCCGGGCTTCCAGCACGCGGTCCATCGCAAAAGACTTGGGTCTGGTCAAATACCTGGTCAAGCCTATCGTGCGGGAAACATTGCTACAGACGGTGGAGAGGATCGGCCATCCCGTACACAGCGTCCTGGTGGTGGATGATGAACCGGAGGTGCTGCAACTCTTTACCCGCTTTCTGGCTTCAGGAGACCAGGGTTATCGCGTTCTCGTCGCCAGCGACGGGGAACGGGCTCTCCACATGCTGCGCGAGGAGCAGCCCGATCTGGTTTTCTTAGACTTGATTATGCCTCGCATGAGCGGATTCCAATTCATGGAGATCGTCAACCAGGATCCTGCCCTGGCGAGCATCCCCGTTGTCGCCATCTCCGCCCAAGACCCAACGGGAGAGCCGATTACCAGCGATAGTCTGACGGTGATGCGCCCCAACGGCCTATCCGGTCGGGATCTCTTGAACGCGGTCTCTGCTCTCATCAAGGCACTTGGACCAATTTCGCATACTGCCGATCCAATGCCTGTAGAAATGCCTGCCGGTTGACCGGCTTACGCACGTATTCCTGTGCCCCCTGTGCCAGCGCGAGTTCTTTCTGCGCCAGGACGGAGCAGACGATGATGGGGCATGGGGCAGTGAGCGGATGCGCGCGGAAACGCTGTAGCAACTCCCAACCATCCAGGCCAGACATCATAATGTCAAGAACGATGAGAGCGGGCTTTTCTTTCTCGGCGACGCTCAAGGCATGTTCGGGCTCGCGGACATTGATCAGGCGGTAGCGCGTCGCTACGGCGTATCGCTCCAGAAGTTGCAGAGCATCGGGGTTGTCATCTATAACCAACACAGGTACCGATTCTTGTATCGGCAACCCGATGGTTATGATGAAAACGCCTTGTTCTTCGGCGACATTCAGTGTACCACCACAAAGGCGTAGCAAGCCCATCGCATCTTTGAGGTTGTCGGTATCGTGATTTTCCGTAGGAACGGTGGCGTTGCTCCAGTCTGGCAAGGCGTGTAGGGATAGATACAATTGCCAGCCTCGCCGCACAGCAGAGAGAGTTATTTTGCCCGGAGAGGCCCGGTGAATGGCAATTGTGAGGATGTTTAAGGTGGCCTGGCGCAGGGCTGTGATCGGTACGACCACGACCGGCAAGCCGGCCTTAGCCACCACTTCCAGGCGCACTCTATACTGCACCAGCAAAGGCTTCACAATATCTTGAATTGCTCCCAACTCCTCGTGCAGATTCACCGCCTCTGCGGTCACACCTTCTGCCATCCACTGTAGTTCGCGTGCGAGAGCATCCGTTTTCTGCTGAGAGGTCTGTGGTTCTTCCTCTTGCTGGTTAAGATCGGCCAGGATCGCTTCTGACAGGTCATGCTGGCGGCTCAGGCTTTCCGCCAGAACGTCCAGGGCGTTGGACTGTTCACGGCGCAACTGCCGCACACTGACGCCCAACCGATGCGCCAGGTCTGCCTGCGTGGCGCAGTGCACATAGCGGTAAAAGAGGAGTTCGTAGATGCGCCACGCGGGCGAGCCCGGGGATGTCCCTGGCTTCGGTTTGAGCGATTCAATAGCCTGGGTAAGGACGCGATTCAGAGCCATAGGGAGGTGCGCCTGGTCATCGGGAACCAACAGACGAACCAGGGGGCTGGCGCGCAGGATGTCAGGTTCGTAAAGGTGGTTCAAGGCATACCGGAGATGCTGATGGAGGGCGGCCATGCCGGACAAGTTCTTCCTGGCCTCTTTCTGTCCCATTTCTGTCCCATTCCAAACCCAAATGGCGTTGTCTCTGGGAGTGTTGCGTGCTATGTTAAGAGGTAGTGATGTCAGTATAGCAACGGTAGCCTCATCGTGCAAGTGTGCGAAACGGAACCGGCTCACCACTTCCACGATTCGCACTTCTCAAGTTTCTTAATTCCTCCTATCCGTATCTTGTAGAGCACCGGGTCTGCCAATCCTGGCAGTGCCTGGCGGGACGCAAAACGAAGCCTGGTTTGACTACAATGCAATTCTGCTTCATATCCTATCGGTGGGCGACATTTTTCATGGTAGGTAGGCTCTCAACCTTGTGTCCTTGCCAGCCTCGGATACCTGGATAGTTTCCAGGTAGAAGGGAGGTGACGATGCTCGTTTCGGCCTGAAGGTGCCTCAAAGGGCATTCTTGTCGTCCCGATTCGCTCCTATAACAACTGAGGAAGGAGATTGCAGATGTCTGCCAAGAAGTATTTCAGCCGCAGGTCTTTCTTGCGTTGGGGCGCGGTAGCGGGCGCCGGAGCCGCGCTTGCGGCTTGCGCCACGCCCACGCCGCAGGTTGTTAAGGAGACCGTCGTCGTCAAAGAGACGGTTTCTGTAGAGAAGGTGGTGGAAAAGGTTGTCACGCCCGCTCCGGTTAAAAAGAAGAAGGCCACCGTTTCGGCTGGCGCCTGGTTCTTCGCTAAACTTCCCTCACTGTATCGGTGGAAGGAAGAGTATCAAGCAACATTCCCCGACCGGGAATTGGAGTACTTGCGTGAGGCTATTGACGACACCAAGTTGAAAATGGAGGCAAACCAGAAGACCAGTCACACTGATCTCCTCATGGGGGATGCGGCCTTCATCAGCCTCGCTCCTCGTGTAGAGGGCGGTATCCTAGCACCCATTGACGATCTGGTGCCGCAGGCCTGGAAGGACAACACGCCCAAAGCCTTCGTTAGCGAATCCACCTACAAAGGTAAGTTGTATGTGTGGCCCTATGCTCAGATCGGGAGTTGTATAAACTATCGCAAGAGCATGCTCATACAGGCCGGCTATAAAGACTCTCCACCCGCCACCTACGATGACCTGCTCGTCGTCTGTAAGAACATAGAGGACAAAGTCAAAGCACCGGATGGCAGCAAGGTCTTCGGCCTTGATTTTGATCTGGCCTGGTGGCGCACTCCCACCACCGTCGGCATAAACATCATGGGGCGCGACTTCTTCGGTTCTGATGGATACCTGGGCTGGGACAACCCGAAACTAGAGGAAGTCTTCCAGGTACTGAAGACGCTGGTGCCTCTGGCACCGCCGGAATCCCTCATGCCGGGCATGGCCTCGGTAGAGGCGTTCGGCGCCGGGAAGGCCGCCATGTTCCTGGGACAGTCCGAACAGGTATTCTATCAGGTGAATAGCACCTTCGGTTTAGGCGATTTAGCCCTGGCTAATCCGCCCATCTTCCCTGGTGGGCAGAACAACCCTCGCACCATCGTGGCCTCCGGCGGTGCCTGGTTCCCGAAATACGGCAATCTGGAAGGTGCCTGGCACTTCTTCAACTGGCTCTGGCCCAAAGAGGAATTTCAGCAGGCTATCGCCACGGAGGGGCGGTGGATTCCCTGTCATCTGGGGTTCATGGAAGCCGCGTGGATGCCGGCCATCGTGAAAGATTTGGTGGGGATCCTTAAGAACGGTACCTTCATCCCACCCACTCTATACTATCTGGCGGTGGCAACTCATGCCGGGGCTGCCTTGAGGGAATATCTGGAAGGCACTCACAAAACACCTAAGGAAGCGATTGCCATGGCCAAGAAGAACTTTGACGACGCGGTAGCCAAGGCAGGTTGATAGTTCATCCTGTATTCTCGTAGCGGTGCAGTTGCCTGGGCCTGGGAACCAGAAGCCGCGTCGCTTCTCTCTGGCCCAGGCTACCGTCAGATAGCCGGTTTCACCACCAGTGGAGGCAAAACGACCATGAGAATTCTGTCACTACGGGGTGCTTCCAGCAGCCAAAAGGCCAAGGTCAGAGGGGGTATGAGGTGGGCGCGGATCGGAGAGGCCGCCACCGGATACCTGTTCGTTGGCCCGGCAGTTCTAGTTTTTCTTGTGTACTACGGATACGCGGTTGTACGTTCGTTGTATATGAGCCTCACGAACTACAAGATGCTTGAGGACAGTTACGTATTCGTTGGTCTTAAGAATTATAGCACGGCACTGAACGATCATTGGGTCACGGAGGGCTTCGGTAAGGGCGCCTACTTCATGGTCTTTTTCTACATTGGGTCGTTCTTTGCGCCGTTGCTCGTTGCGCTTGTCGCTTCGCGCGTAACGAATCCCCGCCTGAACGCTCTCTATCGCGCTCTCCTCTTCTTGCCCGCTATCGTGCCATCTCCGCTTGTGTATCGCCTTTGGCGCTGGCTTTATATGCCTTCCTTCGGCCTCATCAACTACATACTGGTGGACAAACTCCACCTTCTGAACGAGAGGCCCTTGTGGCTAGCCAGCCCCACCTTAGCGATGCCGAGCCTCA
>JADYZS010000291.1 GCA_020853075.1 Anaerolineae bacterium
CATCGGTGGAGCGAGCGATGAAGATGCGGTCGGCCTGTGGGCTCAGGGTATAGTTGCTCCAGACGACATATAGATCACCGTCGGGTGCGACGAACGGATAGGCTGCCTGGTTGAAAGAGTGCTTTTCTTCGCTCACGATTTCAAAAGAAGACCACGATTTGCCCTGGTCTGTGGAATAGGCAATTGCGATAGTAGAGGTTACCGGATCGTTCTCCCAGCAGTTACCGGTGTAGTGGAAACGCGTCCAGGTGACGTAAAGGCGGCCACGGTAGGGGCTCACCAGGCCGGTATCCGCCGCGATGAAGGGGCGGTCATTGAACAGGTTGGCCGCGTTGGCTATCACACGTACCGGATCATACCAACCGCTACCGTTGTTTGCTAAGCGCGAGGCATATACTCCCCCCTCCCGGCAATCAATCCGACCACTCAAGCGCTTGCTAGCGATGAACGAATAGTAGGCGTGGCCCTGATGGTCAAAGGTCACCGCGGGATCACCACCGAAGTATCCCGGCGAGATGCCGGGTAGGATGCCGTCCGTCCAGTGAGCACCGCCATCAACAGAAGCATAGAAACCGGGGCGTGAGTCTCCCAGGCGATAGTCGTTCGCGCCGCCAAGCAGGACGTCAGCATCCAATGGGCTGATAGCGATGGCCGGCTCATTCTGCGCAGCGATGGTTGTATCCTGGTTCATGCGCGTTTCCAGGCCGAGGCCGGGCGCATTGGGCACAACGAGCCAGGGTGCGCCTGGGCCTGGAACCGGAACCAATGCAGCGACGCCGGAGAGACGAACAGGATTAAAACCGGATTGAAAAACAGACACAGCCCGCGCCCTGGGGGCAAGAACCGAAGTAGCAGCAGAGGATGACACGACGTACAGGAGCAACGCGATGATGAGCAAGACCGCGCGGGCAACAAGCCGCATGAAGCCTCCACAAAGAGCGAGGCGGGGCCAGCAAAGCCGGTGAGTGCTCTGCTGGCCTCGCCCCGGAACGTGCGCGAGGGCCGGTCAGAGCCGCTCCTCGCTCACAGAGTGTAAGGGGCGTTCGTCTGAACGCCCCTATACTTTACGCCGTCCTACGGTGTCAGATAGTTCACGACGATGTAGGGTTTCTTGGTGGTGTCCCAGTACTCGGATGACGCCCAACCATCCCACAGGTCGTCGGCACTTAACTGCCGTAGCAGAACACCGGAGTTCGCGCTCGGATCGGCTACCCACGTCATCACCATGTCGGTGACGTCAAGGCTGAACCAACCCGCAGCTGTACCGGCGACCGTCACGGAGCCATCCGGTGTCGTATCCACATTATCGGGAACGGCGCCGGCTACGTCCCACGGCGAGTTCCAGGTCGCGCTGCTTGCCGACCAGGACTTGGTCACGTGATGGCTGTTGAGGGTTGATGTTGTTGCCGCGCCACGCCGCTCGGTGCGATAGACGTACAGGGTAGCGGTCACCACAGGATAATCCGCGCGGATGCTCGTGGCATCAAACTGCAAGAGGCCGCGCAGCGTATCCAGGTGCCCGGACCACAACGTCTGGCGGGAGCCGTATGTATTGTTCGCTGCCCAGAAGTTGATGTAGGTATCCTGGCTGGCCGTGATAGTCTTCTCCGCCGGGTTGACGTACTGCGCCTCAACCACGACATCAAAGGCCTGGCTCACGGCGCGGTGGCCCATGCCGTTCGTCACCTCTACGCGGGCGTGGTAGGTGCCGGGTGCGCCGTAGGTGTGCACCGCATAGGGAGCCGTCCCCACCGCGTAGTCGGAGCCATCGCCGAAGTCCCAGCGATACCGTACCGGCACGCCCGCGCGCACGCCGGAGCCCACGGTCGCGGTGAAGAACACCGCATCCATGGGGTTGGCCGCCGCGGAAGCGGTCAGCGAGACGGTTGGCTGGTCGTTGATCCAGTCCAGCAGCCCGCCCAACAGATCCTCACGGGTAGAGAAGCCGGTATCGTTGTTCACACCCTCTAACCCGAAGGAGAGAAGGACGGTGCGATAGAGGAAGTTGACCGCTGGCTGCTCCAGGCTTGGTTCGCTGCCGCGCGCCTGAGCGATGGTGCCATCCCGCATCGCGTTGGGGCTGATGGCCGTGAAGATAGGACGATTCGCCGTAGGCTCCAGAGCATCTAAGGAGCCGCCGGTCACGAACTCGTCCACGTACAACTGGTTGCCAGCACCATCGCCTGCGTCGCTCAAGTCCAGGATCATGCCGCCGAAAGGCCCGCCCGGCGTACCCATGGCGCTTGGCTCAGGCGGTAACATGCCGAGCCCCGTCGGATCGTAGATGCTATCCTGGAGGAAATCGGCGCTGAAGTAGGTGTTGTAGAGGACGACATCATCGGGATCTGGCCCCAGGGTAGCGGCAAAGTCCTGGCCGGTGGCGATCAGGTTACCGCCCACGTCCAGATAGGCGATCAGGTAGTTCTGATCCTGGGCGGTAGGCGGCGTCTGCTGGACGAAGGTACCCGCTGGCTGGAAGTGGTTGCCCGTGTACCAGATGACGGTCTTGTACGCCCGCAGGGTTTCCCCATTGGGGATCGTTGCCGGATTGTTGAAGTGCTCGTCGGCGTTCCAGTAGTCATAGGTAACGCCAAGGGCTGTCAGCGTGGTGGTGTAGTAGCCGGTGACGTCGGGATAGTCGGGATCGCCGAGGAGGTCGCTGAAATCGTTGTCAATCAGCAGCACTTCCGCGGCAGCAACGGGCGCTTCCACCCGCACCCAGAAGGGGATGTGGAGGCTGTGCGGCCCGTGGCTCAGCATGATGGTGCCGGTATAGTCGGCAGGAACCGTGTCATCGGCGATCTCTACGTTGAGGTCAAAGGAGGCATCGCCACCGGCAGGGACAGAAAGCGTGCTGACCGTCGTCGGCGTAAAGCCTGCATCGGCGACGATGGATACGGTCCAGTCGGAGGCCGCGCCGAGGAGGCTGTGCGCCATGATGGTGGACGACAGGGTCTGCGCCGATGCACGCACGGAACCGAAGGAGGCGCTCGGCTTATCAAAGGTAAGTCCGGGGTCCGCCACCTTGGTCAAGTCCACACGACCTGCGCCCATCTCCAGGATGGTAGCGGGAGGTAAAGACGGAGCCCGCTGGGAGAGGATACCGTTTGTCTTGGCGGTGGACATGAGAGCCGACATGATCTGCTTTGGTGTCCAGGCAGGATAGATCTGGCGCAGAAGCGCGGCCGCGCCGGAGATGTGCGGCGTCGCCATGCTGGTGCCGGAGACCTGGCCGAAGCCCGCATGACTGTCCACACCAGAGCCCGGTCCGTAACCGGAGGAGAGAATGTTCACGCCGGGCGCGGCGATGTCGGGTTTGAGGAGACGGCCAAAGGCCGGGCCGCGGTTGCTGAAGTTCACGATCACATCGGGCGTATTGCCCACCTGCCGGGGTTCCAGGTCTATCCTGACCTGCGCCTCGCCCGGATGGTCGTTGTACCAGGCTAGCATCCCTACACCCATGGACCGCTGGACGAAGACCGAGGGGATCGTCACGTTCGCGGCCTGGTCGCCGGCGGCCATATTGATAAGGCCCTCGCCACCGGAGGCGTTGTTGTAGATAATCGCCGCGATGGCACCGGCCTGCTGCACGTTATAGACCTTAAGGCTGAAGTTGCAGGTGCCGCGCTCCACCATGGCGATCACACCGGCCAGGCTGCCGGCCGGGAGTTTCGTGCCGTCGCAGGCGATGGTGCTGCCCGCGGTGTCCACCAGGCTAGACATCTTGTAGGGGTGGGGGCCGAAGGTGGTTGTGAGCGGCGGACCGAAGGCCGCCGAACCATAGGCGCGCTGTGTGAGGGTGACCGGCACGCCGGCGGGAGCGGTCACGTCCACAAAACCGGCGGCGATGGTGCCATCCGTGGTGCTGGCTGCCACCGTAATGATCTTCTCGGAACCGCCACCGGGGGTATGGTTGGCGCTGTCAAAAGTCGGGCCTGCGTTGCCGGCAGCCGCGACAACGATCTGGCCCGCGTCCACGGCAGCCTCCATCGCGATCACATCGGGCACGACGGCAGGCAATGAGCCGGGATTGCCTCCCCAGGAGTTGCTGCTCACGTCCGCGCCGTCTATGACCGAGTCCTCAATCGCCATCACGAGTTCGGCGGTGAAGGCTGAGCCGGAATACTGGCTGTTCGTAGAGTAGAAGACCTTGTAGGACATGATCTGAGCCGCCGGGGCCACACCGGAGATAGTGTAAACCAGACTGGGGCTGATCGTCACTACCGTGTTGGCGTTGCCCGCGGCCGTGCCGCTGGTATGCGTACCGTGGCTGGAATCGGCTGGCCCAGGCCAGGGTGTGTCGCTACCGGCTACGGGTGGATCCCAGGGGCGGAAATAGGCGCGTGCCGAGATAACTTTCTCGGTAGTGAAGCGCACGTCACCCTTGGGAAAGCCGGGCGGGTAACTGAACCCCGCGGGGTTGAAGAAGGGGTTGGGCGCGTAGGTTCCCGTGTCTATGACGGCGATCTTGACGCCCGCGCCGGCATTGGCCTGCCCGCCGATGCGAGGATCAGCCCAGAGCGTCGGCGAGCCGATGAGCGGGTTGCTGGCGTACATCTGCGGCTCGTGGCGACGGTCGGGGAAGATCGCCTTGACGCCAGGGAGTTTCTGCAAGCGGCGCAGGTCGGCGGGGCGCGCCTTGGGGATGCGCACCGTCATCCCGTTGAAGACAACCTTGTAAGTCAGTTCGCGGGCCAGGCCGGTGGAGTCGCTGACCGTTTCCACGAACGCGCCGGGAAAGGCGTTTGTGAAGGCGGCCTTGAACGCAGCCTGCTCCGCATCAATCTGGGCTATGTACGATTGTGCTGCGGGGGAGTTGACGTCCA
>JADYZS010000292.1 GCA_020853075.1 Anaerolineae bacterium
CAGAGCAATTGTAATGTTCAGATATCAGAAGTACCAGGCGCCTTCTCAGATACAAATCAAGATATGCTACTAATCACGCTCACAAAGCAGCCAGACGCACCCCGACACGTCACGGTGTTTGGAACACAACTTTCACTTGTTAATATTGAAGCAACACCGAACATGAGTTGGCAGATCAACGGTGATCTCGCCAAATATTTCACCGGGATTAGTGTTGGCGATAAGATGGTCGCTACATCCGGCATGACCATTGGAAACAATGAGCTCTTCCTTCGGGCAATAAGCAACTGCCAGATTGAGGAGCCATATGAATTTGCCTTCACTGAGCAGAGAATCACTGTGGAACGTGAATTTTCTCGTGCACGTCTGGGAAAGATGTCTTCACATCGGTTACAGAAAGTAAAGGAGCTAGAAGCGAGAGGAGCTAAGGAAAAAGCGATCGCATGGAGACGGCTGGAGACCCCAGAATGTATCAGGCTACCTCATGTCGACTACTGCTTATACAACAAGGCAAGTTCACAGATTATTTACACGGATCCTCAATGGGTCATCTTTTGGCGTGATAATGGGAAGTATGTCTACACCTATAAAAAGACAGGAAATTGGTACCTTCATGGCGTTGGTGGCATGAAGTACTTCGGTCGCGAAGGTCTCACATGGTCACTAATAGCGCCAAGATTCTACGCTCGCTACCTACCTGCGGGTTATATTCTCGATAGTGGCGCACCATGTGCTTTCTTGCGGCAGGGCATTGATAAGGACGAGTTGTTCTTCATTCTCGGCTGGCTGCTCACAGATTTGTGCACCCGGATTCTTAAGGAAGTGCTCAACCATACAAGAAACATCCAAAGTAAAGACTTTGAACGGCTTCCCTATCCCATCTGGGTTGATGCGGAATCAAAGCAGAAAGCTGTTCTTGTTATCAAGGACTTAATAGCGAGAGCAAAGGAGGGGCAGTCATTTTCGTTCAGGAGTAATGAAATTCGGGAGTTGAATGCATTGTATATATGGCGTCATCGCCAAACAAGCGAGATTGTTAGGAGCCCAAACAGATTCCAACAGATGCCGCTGTTTTGACATTCAGGAAGATATAAGAGTACCCCAGCGGGTTGGCGCTGGGGTACTTTGTTTGCGGATTCTACAGGGACTAAACGACTGCTGAGTCGTCTATACAAGCGCTCTATGCTCCGGCCGGCCGGGCGATGGCCACGGCTCCCGCCGGTTCGTGGCCGTCCCCGCTGATTATCGCCATCTCCTCTTCCCGTAGGAACTGCTTCATGTAGAGGGTATAGTAGGCCCCGCGGCGCGCCAGGAGTTCCTCGTGCTTGCCGCGCTCCACGATGCGCCCCTCTTCCAGCACTATTACCTGATCGGCGTTGCGGATGGTGCTGAGCCTGTGGGCGATGACGAAGGAGGTGCGCCCTTTGAGGAGTTCGTCCAGCGCGCGCTGAATCTGCCGCTCCGTGCGGGTATCCACGCTGGAAGTCGCCTCGTCCAGAATCAGGATGCGCGGGTTCGCCAGGGCCGCGCGGGCGATGGCGAGGAGTTGGCGCTGCCCCTGGCTCAGGCCAGTTCCCCGCTCGCCCAACATGGTGTCATAGCCGTTGGGGAGGCGCTGAATGGCGTCGTCCACCCGGGCCAGGCGGGCCGCCTCTTTCACCTCCTCGTCGGTGGCATCGGGGCGGCCAAAGCGGATATTGTTCATCACCGTATCGCTGAAGAGGAAGGTATCCTGCAAGACGATGCCGATCTGCGACCGCAGGCTGGCGCGCGTCACGTCGCGCACGTCGTAGCCGTCAATGCACACCGCGCCGCCCACAACGTCGTAGAAGCGGGGGATCAGGTTGATGATCGTCGTCTTGCCCGCACCAGTCGGCCCCACGATGGCG
The DNA here is from genome assembly GCA_020853075.1 of Anaerolineae bacterium. Taxonomy (GTDB): domain Bacteria; phylum Chloroflexota; class Anaerolineae; order JADYZS01; family JADYZS01; genus JADYZS01. Next base: position 1,890 of record JADYZS010000292.1, read on the forward strand.
ACGGTCTGGCCTGGCTCGGCGACGAAACTGACGTGGTTCAACACCATCTCGCCTGGCTTGTACGCGGCCTCTACGTGGTCAAACTCTACGCGCCCGACGATAGGCGGCATGGCGAGAGCACTGGGGAGATCCTGCACGTCGGGCACGGTGTCCAGCAGGCCGAAGATGCGCTCCGCGCCGGCCACCGCGCTCTGCAAGTTAGTCCACATGACGGAGATCTGCTGCACCGGCATGTTGAACCGCTGCACGTAGCCCAGGAAAGTTATGACCAGGCCCAGGGAGACGGCCGTGCCGAAGAGAGGTTGTTCGCGCAGGAGGGCCAGCCCGCCGACGATGGTCACAATGGCGATAGCCAGGTAGCCGAGGGCCTCCTGGGTGGGGTGCAGGGCCGCAGTGAAGGCCACCGCGCGGACATTGGCATCGCGGTTAGCGGCGTTCGCCAGGCGGAAACTCTCAATGTTGGCCTCTTCGCGGCTAAAAGCCTGCACCTCGCGCACGCCCGCGATCCCCTCTTGCAGGTCGGCGTTCACGTTGCCGATGGCTACCCGCGTGCGGCGGAAGGCCTTGCGCGCCTGGCCGGAGAACCAGAGGGTCGCCACGACCATGAAGGGCAACACGGTCATGCTGAGGAGCGCATAGGGAATGCTCTTGCTCAACATATTGTAGAGGATCCAGACGATCAGGAGCGTCCCGCTGGTGACGTTGACCAGAATGAAACCGATGGCCTGCTGCAAGGTGTCCATATCGTTGGTGATACGGCTCATCAGGTTGCCCGTTTCGTTCTGGGTGTGGTACTTGAGCGACAGCCGGTGTAAATGCTTGAAGACCTCTATCCGCAGGCCCTTGAGCACGTGCTGGCCCGACCAGGTCATCAGGAAAAACTGGAGCCCGCCCATCACCGAGCCTGCCACGTAGAGGCCAACTAACAGGAGCATCAGACCACCCAACCCGCGCACGTAGTCGGCGGCGGAAGCGTCGGGGCTCAGGGGGTTGAACCAGCAATTGGTTGCCGCCGCGGCCGCGCCCGGCACCTGCACCCCCAGGCGGTTCGCCGTGGCCGGCGTCAGGAAGCAGTCCACCGTCTGCCCGATCATCTCAGGCGTGATGACCTGCGTCCAGGTGTTGCCGATGATTAAGAGCGCCACGATAACCAGCACCAACCAGTACGGCTTGAAATAGCGCACCAGCCGGGCCAGCGTGGATCTGACCTGTTTCGGCTTGCTGACTTCCTGGGCTATGAGACCGTGTGGGCCACCTCTAAACATGGGTCATCTCTCCTGTCACTTTGGCAGACTCGGTGAGTGTAGCGTCTTCCACCAACTGAGAGTGATAGATCTCGGCGTAGATGGCGCTGTTTTCCATCAGGTCCTCGTGCCTTCCCTGCGCTGCGATCTGGCTCTTATCCAATACCAGGATCTGGTCGGCATTGCGCACGGTGCTGATGCGCTGGGCGATGACGAAACTGGTACGCCCGCGCATCAGGCCCGTGAGGGCTTGCTGAATCTGGTACTCGGTCACCGCGTCCACGCTGCTGGTGGAGTCATCCAGGATCAGGATGCGAGGATCCATCAGCAGGGCGCGGGCGATGGCAACGCGCTGCTTCTGCCCGCCGCTGAGGGTGGCTCCTCTTTCTCCTACAGGCGTGTCGTAGCCCTGCGGGAAAGACATGATGAAATCGTGGGCAGCCGCCGCTTTGGCGACGGCGATGATCTCGTCCATGCTGGCGTCGGGCCGCCCGAAGGCGATGTTATCCCGGATCGTGCCGCTGAAGAGCGTCGTATCTTGCAGCACGATGCCGATCTGCGACCGCAAGGAATCTAGCCGCACGTCGCGCACGTCGTGGCCGTCCACCAGGACGCGCCCGTCGCTTACGTCGTAGAAGCGGGGGATCAGGTTGATGATGGTGCTCTTGCCGCTGCCGGTTGCGCCCAGGAGGGCGATGGTCTGGCCCGGCTCGGCGACGAAACTGACGTTGCGCAGCACCGGCTCGCCACCGCCGAAATAGCGGAAGGTCACATTCTCCAGGGCCACGCGGCCCTTAAGGGGAGGCAGAGGCTGCGCATCTGGCTTGTCGGCCACTTCGCTCCGGGTATCCAGGATCTCAAATATCCGTTTGGCCGAGGCGCCCGCCTGGGACATCTGCGAGATGATGAACCCCAACTGGCCCAACGGGAAGAAGACAAAGATCAGGTAGAGGCTGAATTTTTGCCATTCGCCAAAGGTCAGGGTCCCGTAGATGATTTGCCTCCCGCCGAAGTATTGGATGGCGGCCTGGCCCAGGTTAGCGATTAAGAAGATCGTCGGGAAGAGAAAGGAGAAGGTCTTGGAAACCTGGATTTGCTGGCGCATCAGGTCGTCGGCTGAACGCTCAAAGCGCGCCTGTTCCTGCGGCTCGCGGGCGAAGGCCTTGACGACCCGGATGCCGGCCAGGTTCTCCTGCAGAATGGTGTTGAGGCGCGAGAGTCTTATCTGCACTTTCATGAACATCGGTTGGGTGATGGCTCCGAAGATCATGAACAGGATCATCGCCACTGGCAGCACCGGGAGGATGACGACCATCAGACTCGGATTAGTCAGGAAGAGGATCAACAAAGAACTGGTCAGCAGGACGATGGCTTGCACGATCATGAGGAGGCCCTGGCCGATGAACATGCGCACCTTCTCTACGTCATCGGTGGCGCGGATCATTAACTGGCCGGTCTGGTTGCGGTCGTGATAACTGAAGGAGAGGCGCTGCACTTTGGCGTAGAGGTCGTTGCGGAAATCAAAGGCGATGCTCTGCGACAGTTTCTCCGACATGTAACTCTGGGCGAAGGCGAAGAAGCCGCGCGCGACGGCAAAGGCGAGGATGAGGAGCCCCGCGGAGATGAGTGCCGCCTCCGCGCCCGTCTGGTAGCGGGTCAGCTGTTCGGGGCTCCAACCGAGGACTTTCAGCGCGGCGGCCTGGAACGCGGCGGGAGCCTTGCTGACCTGTTGGGCGGTGACGCCGTTGGTGATGGCGTCAATGATGTTCTGGACAAACTGTGGCACCACCAACTGGGCTCCGATGGAGATGAGCAACGACAGGTAGGCGACAAGGGTGAGATTGCGGTAGTGGCCCAGATAGCGGATGGCGCGGCCCAGGCTGGCGAAACCGAAATCGCGACGCTGCGGCGGCGCGGCAGTAAATGAGGCTTGCAAGGGGCTCCTCCATTTTCCTCTTTTTTATCTACGGGTGACGGTGTTCGGGCAATCCACAGCGGGCGGCTAACGACCGACTCAATTTGCCGAGAAGTTCAAGCAACTGCGCTCGCTCTGGCGGAGTCAGGTCCGCCAACAGGCTGTTCATGTACGCCACGTGCTGCGGCGCGGTAGAGCGCACAAACTCGCGCCCGGCATCTGTGAGCCGGATGCGAAAGACGCGTTTGTCCACAGGGTCCAGGGTGCGCTGGATCAGCCCTTGCTCTTCCAGCCCCCGCAGCAGCGCGCTGATAGTGTTCTTGCTGACCTTGCGCCAATGGCTCAGATGGGTGGGCGAGAGTCCCTCGGTGTTGCCCTGCTTCTCGGCAATAAAGAGCCGCCCCAGGAGGAACAACCGCGGGCCGGAGACTTCGGTCGCGCCCTCGCCCTGGACGACCACAGAGTCGTAGAGGTGGGCCGTCATCTTGACCAGGCGCGCCATCTCCATGCCGCTGGCATCCACGTCTGCCTGGCCGGTCAGCGCTTCCGCCAGCGCGCGTGCGGAGTGAAAAGGGGCGTTCGGTTCGGGGCGGCTCATAGTGTCTTGCCCTCAGAACTCGTAATACGTAGAATTATACTACGTGGAACCAATCCTGTCAAATCGGAGAAAGGAATCGTGCAGACTGGACAGCACAAGCAAAAGAGAGTACACTGTGTGTTAAGCCTGGAACAAGGCTCTTATGCTGGGCTATTTCATCGGTTTAAGGACGCCATCGGTTGGAAACCGACGGCGACCATTGGAAAGCCCGCAGGGCGCCTGTCGGCTTGCGCCGACTAGGTGCAAGCGAGGCTTGATGCTGTACAGCCGTCGGATTTATCCGATGTCTGGTTCTCATCACAGGAGGCTGACGTGGTACCAGAACTACCACACGATAAACTCGTTGCTCTCTATGGCCAGATGGTCCTGATCCGGCGGTTTGAGGAGAAATCGGCGGAACTCTATACTGAGGGCAAGATTGGCGGCTTTCTGCATCTGTACATCGGCCAGGAGGCCATCGCCACGGGGGCTTGTAAAGCACTACACAAAGAGGATCACCTGATGACCGCCTATCGCGACCACGGCTGGGCCATCGCTCGCGGCCTGGATCTCAAGCGGATCATGGCCGAACTGTTGGGCAAGGCGACAGGCGTCAGCGGCGGCAAGGGTGGTTCTATGCACCTGGCGAGCGCGGAGCACCACTACTGGGGTGGACACGCCATCGTCGGCGGGCATCTGCCGCTGGCGACCGGCATCGGCCTCGCCATCCGCTACAAAGAAGAAGACGCAGCCGTGCTTTGCGCCTTCGGCGAAGGCTCCACCAACATCGGCTATTTCCACGAATCTATCAACCTGGCGGCTGTGTGGAAATTGCCGGTCGTCTATCTGGTGGAGAACAACCGCTATGGGATGGGGACGGAGGTGGGTCGCGCTTCGGCAGTATCTGACATTTACGAGAAGGGCTGCGCCTACAACATCGCCAACGGCCAGGTCAACGGGCAGGACGTGCAAGCGGTCTATCAGGCCGTCGGCGACGCGCTGGAATCCGCACGCGAACGTGGCCCCTTTCTGTTGGAAGCGATCACCTATCGCTACGCGGGCCACTCCATGGGCGATCCGGAACGATACCGGAGCAAGGCCGAGATTGAAGAGTGGCGCGCACGGGACCCTATTCTCCTCTTTGGGGAGAAACTGAAAGCACAGGGGATAGCCGATGACGCGAAATTGGCCGCAGTCCGGCAGGGAGTAGAGAGCGACCTGGTGCAGGCCGTCCAGTTCGCCGAAGAGAGCCCCGAACCCGACGACTCAGCCTTGAGCGAGCACGTGTACGTCAATCCCCTTCCGCTCCGCTAGGAGATCACTATAATGGCAACCATGACCTTCCGAGAGGCTATCAGTCAGGCTCTGAGAGAAGAGATGTATCGCGATGAGCGGGTCTTCATCATGGGAGAGGAGGTCGGCAAATGGGGTGGCACCTATGCTGTCACGCGCGGTTTCCTGGACGAGTTCGGCGAGAAACGGGTGCGTGATACGCCCATTGCCGAGAGCGTCATCGTGGGCGCGGCGGCGGGCGCGGCCATCGTCGGTCTGCGCCCCGTGGCCGAGTTGATGACGATTAACTTCGCCTTTCTGGCGATGGATCAGATCGTGAATCATGTGGCGAAACTACACTACATGTTCAACGGCCAGATTACCGTTCCTATCGTCATCCGGGTCGTGGGCGGCGGGGGGCGGCAACTGGGAGCCACCCATTCCCAATCGCCCGAAGTCGTCTTTGCCCACTTCCCCGGCCTCAAGGTCGTCGCGCCGGGCACGCCGGCCGATGCCAAAGGGCTCCTCAAGGCGGCTATCCGGGACGACGATCCTGTTTTCTTTGTGGAGCACGCGACCCTCTACTCGGTGCGGGGCGAAGTGCCTGAAGATGACGATTACCTGGTCCCCATCGGGGTCTCCGACGTCAAGCGGCAGGGCAAGGACGTGACCATCGTCTCCTATTCCAAGATGCTCCAGGTGGCGCTGGAGGCGGCGAACCGGCTGGCCGAGGAAGGAATTGAGGCCGAGGTGATTGATCTGCGCACGCTGCGCCCGCTGGACACGCGTGCCATCGTAGAATCGGTGCAGAAGACAAACCGCCTGGTGGTCGTGGAGGAAGGATGGCGAGCCTACGGCGTGGGGGCTGAGGTCGCCAGCCGGGTGACGGAACTGGCCTTTGACCACCTGGACGCGCCGGTGCGGCGTGTGGCGCAGGCCGAGGTGCCGCTCCCTTATAACCGGCGGCTGGAACAGATGGCGCTGCCACAGGTGGCCGACGTGATCCGCGCGGTGAAAGATGTCATGTACATCAAGTAGAATCCTACTCAGTTGTGAGAATGTCACCCTGAGCGAAGCGAAGGGTCTCACAGTATGGCGATGAGATTCTTCGCTTCGCTCAGAATGACAAACGGCTCAATCGCTCAGATCAAGGGAGGAGGCGTGCCGGTGGCTGAGATCATCACGATGCCCAAGTTGGGCTTTGATATGGCCGAGGGGACCCTGGTAGAGTGGTCCAAGAAGGCCGGGGATGCGGTTGCGGAAGGCGAGATCATCGCCATCATTGAGACGGACAAGGCGAATGTAGAGGTTCCCTCGTTCCGGGCGGGTGTCCTGCGCCAGCACCTGGTGGAGGCAGGCACGGTTGTGCCTGTCGGGCAGCCTATCGCGGTGATCGGCAGCGCCGACGAGACGATTGACCTGGCGGCCCTCGGCGTGAAGGCTGCCGCTCCGAAAGAAGCAAAGGTAGAGGAGAAGAAAGAGGCGAAGGCAACCGCGGCCCCGGCGGCGGAACCGGCAGTTCCTGTCATTGCCGGAGCCTTGCCGCCCACCTCGCCCGTCGCGCGCCGCCTGGCCGACGAACTGGGCGTTGATCTGCGGCAGATACGGGGCAGCGGGCCCGCTGGTCGGGTTGTCAAGCGAGATATTGAAGAATACCTGAAGGAGCGAGAGAAAGCGCCCCAGAAGGTTGCGCCGCCCCCGCTGCCTATCCCGACTCCTTCCTACGTGCCGGCGATGGAGACGTATCACGCCGAGCCTCTATCGCCCATCCGCAAGACCATCGCGCGCCGTATGCTTGAGAGCAAGCAGCAGGCGCCCCATTTCTACATCACGATAGAAGTGGACATGGCCGCGGCCATGGCTTTGCGCCAGCAACTGAACGCGCTGCTGCCCGAAGAAGAAAAGATCTCGGTGAACGATCTGATCGTCAAGGCGACGGCGCTGACGCTAAAAGGCTTCCCCCGGCTCAACGCCTCATTCGCGGGGGAGGAAATCCACCTCCACGACCAGATCAACGTCGGCGTCGCGGTGGATCGCAAAGAGGCGGGCCTGGTGACGACGGTGATCAAAGAGTGCGACAGGAAGCCGCTGGCGCAGATCGCGGCGGAGGCGCGCGAACTGGTGGGCCGGGCGCGCGAGGGACGTATGCGGGCCGACGATATGACCGGCGGCACCTTCACCATCAG
>JADYZS010000293.1 GCA_020853075.1 Anaerolineae bacterium
AAAAGAGCGCGAACTTGATGCCGCCGTACTCCGTCTGGTAACCGGCTACCAGTTCGTTCTCCGTCTCCGGCAGGTCAAAGGGCGAGCGGTTCGTCTCGGCCAGCGCGCAGATGAAAAAGAAAGGGAACGCCAGCCAGACCCAGAGCCAGATGTACCAGGGCCGCGGCGCACTTACGATCTCCGTCAGGCTCAGACTCCCCGTCAGGAGGACGAGGCTCACCAGGATCGTACCCATGGGGAGTTCGTAACTCACCATCTGGGCGCTGGTGCGCAACGCGCCCAGTATGGAATACTTGTTGTTGGATGACCACCCGGCCAGGACGATGCCGTAAGTTCCCATGCCGGCGACGGCGAGGACGTAGAGGAGGGCCACATTCACGTCGGCGACGTGCAGGGCGATCTCGCGCCCGAAGATGCGGATGCTGGGGCCGATAGGCACGACGGCGAAAGCGATGAGCGCGGGGATCAAGGAGAGCGCAGGCGCCAGCACGTATACTACCTTGTCCACGTGGGTGGGAATGATCTCTTCTTTGAAGATAGCCTTGATGGCGTCGGCCACTGGCTGCAACAGACCCAGCGGGCCGGCGCGGTTGGGGCCATAGCGCACCTGAAAGCGGGCGACCAACTTGCGCTCGTAATAGGTCAGATAAGCGAAGGCGGTCAGCAGCGCCACGATTAGGATGACGCTCTTAACCAGGGGAATGACCAGGTTGGCAAGCCAATCCATACGCTATTTCTCCACCCGCACTTTTGTCGCTGCGCCCGTGCCGTTCAGAAGCGTCTCCGCGGGCGCGTCCTCCAGACTTTCGGCCATCCAGAGGATGCCCGCGCGCACCTTATCGCTCACCGTTGCCCGCACCCGCGCCTGCCCAACAGGTGAGACCAACGTCACCTCCTGCCCCTCGGCCACGCCCAACCGTTCCGCGTCGCTTCGGTTCATCAGGACGTGGGGGCCAGGGATGACCTCTTTAAATTGCTCGTCGGTGTGGTATAGGAGGTTCCCCGCATCGTAAAGGAGCGAGCCCACCGCTAGCGCGAAGGGGTAATCGCCGTCGGTCGTGGGGGTCTGCGCCTCGGCCCGCTGAAAGCGGCGCGGCGTCTTGGGGAGCGCGTCGGCGGGCCATTGCCGTCCTTCTGCGCCCAGGCTATCCCACGACAAGCCGTTGTAAATGGGCATCGCCTTCGCCATCTCCGCCAGGATGGACGCGGCGTTGGCATAGTTCCAGGCGGCGCGCTGCTTTTTCTCTTTACCCTTCCTGCTCTTTTCCTCCGGCACAGACCAGCGATTCGCCAGGTTCATCAGGATCGCCCAATCGGGGAGCGACTCACCCGGCGGGCGCAACGCCTTGCCCAGCCGCTGTACGCGTCGCTCCAGGTTGGTGAAGGTGCCTTCCCCTTCGGCGAAACTGGCGGCGGGGAGGACGACGTGGGCCAGGGCTGCCGTCTCGGTCATGAAGAGGTCTTGCACCACCAGGAACGGTATCTGCTCCAACGCGGCAGCGACCATGGGGTTGTCGCCCGCGGGGTCTGCCCCCAGGACGTAAAGGCCGGACAGGTCGCCCTCCAAGACGGCGTTGAGCATCGCCTTGTGGCCGAGGCCCGGCTCCGTTGGGATGTCCGCGCCCCACAAGCGCCCCAACCGCCCGCGCGCGCCCGCATCGGTCACGGGCTGGTAGCCGGGGAGCACGTTAGGTAGGAGGCCCGCATCGCGCACGCCCTGGAAATTGGCGTCTATACCGATATAGCCCAGGCTCGCGCCGGGCTTATCCAACTGGCCCGCGACCAATGCCAGATTCGTCAGCGCGGCCAGGCGCACAGCGCTCTCCGGCCCCTGGGCCGCGGCTGGGCCGTACAGCAGAATGCCGCGCTGGGCCTGCGCCAACAGTTGCGCCGCTTGCCGCAGCGTCGCTTCGTCCACGCCGGTCAGCGCGGCGGTCTTCTGCGGCGTCGCTTCCGCAACCCAGGCCGCCAGGTCACCGAAGCCCGCGACGCGCGTGGCCGTTTCCGCTGCCCAGCCCTCTTTCAGAATGATGTGGACAAGGCCGTTCAGGAGCGCGACCTCGCTGCCGGGCCGGTAGGCCAGGTAGGGCCCGCCGTAGCGAATCAATTCTACCTGGCGCGGGTGAGCGACGATGAGCTTTGCGCCCTTGCGCCGTGCTGCCCGCTTCAGGAAGAGTTCCAGAACCGGCATTTCCTCCGACGGGTCGCAGCCGAAGAGGAATACGACGTCGGCTTGTTGCAGGTCTTGAATTGAGGAGAGACCGGCAGCCGGAGCCTGCACCGCGGAGCCGAGGCGATGATCCACGTTGTTCGTGCCGACGACGGCCCGCAGGAATTTCTGGAAGAGGTACGCGGCCTCGTTGCTGATTTTGGCCGAGCCGAGGCCGCCTACGACGCGCGGCCCCTGCTCAACAACCAGGCGCGAAAAGCCATCTATCACCGCAGCCAGCGCCTCGTCCCAGGTGACAGCCTGCAGTTCGCCGTCCTTGCGCAGCAGGGGTTGCGTTAGCCGCTCGGCGTGATCCACGAAGCCGTGGGCGAAGCGGCCCTTGTCGCACAGCCATTCGTCGTTGACCGCCATGTTCTCGCGGGCGACGATGCGGCGCGACTGGTTCGTGCGCGCGTCCAGCCGGATGTTGCAGCCGACCGGGCAATGGGGGCAGATGCTGGCGACGCCCTGGATCTCCCAGGGCCGGAAGCGGAAGCGGGCGACGCGGTTCGTCAGCGCGCCGACCGGGCAGAGTTCAATGATGTTGCCGGAGGTCTTGGTGGTGACCGGCTGGCCGGGGAAGATGTCTATGACGGTCTGGCCGCCCCGCTCAAAGAGCCCCAACTGCGGGTCATCGGCCCATTCTTCCAGGTAGCGGGTGCAACGCCAGCAGAGGATGCAGCGCTCCTGATCCAGCATGATGAGCGGGCTGATGGGGTAGCGCTTCTCCTTGCGTACTTTGCGTTCTTCAAAATGGCTGGTCGCCGGGCCGTAGTGGAGGGTGTTGTCCTGCAACGGGCACTCGCCGCCCTTGTCGCAGATGGGGCAATCCAGCGGGTGGTTGGTCAAGAGGAATTCCAGCGTGCTTTTGCGCGTCTCCACCACGACCGGCGTATTGGTGCGCACGACCCTCCCCTCGGTCACCGGCACGGTGCAGGCAGTTTGCAACATCGGCCCGCGCGGGCCCATGACCTCTACGATGCACATGCGGCACGCGCCCAGGGGGTCCAAC
>JADYZS010000294.1 GCA_020853075.1 Anaerolineae bacterium
GCCGGGTGCTACGCCGGCCTCCCGCCCGGGCGCGCGCCCGTAGATGCTGCGCGGCCCATCGCTCCCGGTCCTCCGGTGACGTCACGCCCGCGTCCGGCATCTCCTACACCTCTGCCCGCGCCGCATGGTGCGCCGCCTCCAACCGAGGAGCGATGGCCCGCCAATCGTAACGCGAGACGGCAAACTCGCGAGCGGCCAGGCCCAGATGCAGCCGCCGCGCCGGATCCCGCAACAACGCCACCACGGCGCGGGCAAACTCGGCAGGCGCGTCGGCGATGACGAATTCCACACCGTCGCGCACGGGATAGCCCTCGCATCCCAACGAGGTGGAAACGATGGCCTTGCCCATCGCCATCGCCTCCAGCACCTTCAAGCGTGTGCCACCACCGATGCGCATCGGCACGACATAGACCGTTGCCGCCGCTACGTAGGGCCGCACGTCGGGCACACGCCCGGTGAGTTTCACCGCCGGATCACCGGCCAGGGCCCGCAGGCGCGCATGGGGATTCTGTCCGATGATGAGGAAGCGCGCGGCAGGTTCCTCTGCCCGCACGCGCGGCAGCACCTCACGCACGAACCAGAGGGCCGCGTCCACGTTGGGGCGAAAGTCCATCTTACCTGTGAACACAATGTCGCAGGACGTGGTAGCGGGCGCAAGGCTCGTCGCGGGGTCGTTGTTGAAGTAAGCTGTATCTACACCGTTGGGCACGACCGCAACGCGCGCGGCGGGCGCGATCTCCTTCAGCGCGGTCGCGTCGGCCTCGGAGACGGCGATGACCAGGCCGGCCATCTGGCAGACCTGAGCCTCGTAGCGTCGTATCTTGTGCCATTGCACCCACGAATAGAGCGCGCCCGGCCAGCGACGCATCGCCCGCGCGTCGGTCTCCCACGCGCGCTGTTGTAGCAGATACTCCGCGTTGAAGTCATCAAAGACCAGCAGAGCGCCGCGGGCCTGTTCCCCGGCTTGCAACAGAAAGGGGGCCATCTCCAGGCTCTCGGCCTGCACGACGTCGTACCGTTCCTGAGACAACAGACCCGCCAGCCGCGCCGAGAACTCAGGGGAGGGGAGACGGAGGGCCATGTCGGGGAGCGGCGAGAGGAGCGTCGCGGCCAGACGACGGCGTAAGGGGCGAGGCAGCGGCGCGGGAACCGCTTCCACGCGCGCACAGAGGCGGAGCAACGGCGAATCGGGCGCGAGATGCTCGCCCGCTTGCAGGAAGGTGAGGAGATGGATTGTGTGGCGCGCGGCCAATCCTGCCAGGAGATTGTAGGCGCGCAGGGCCCCGCCTTGTTGGGGGGGGTAGAGGAGTTGGGGTGTGAGAAACAGGATGCGCTGGCCCGCCAGTGGCCTTGCCACGTCCATCATGCCCCTGCCACCTGGCGATAGACGGCCAACGTCTCTTCCGCCGCGCGCCGCCACGAGAACCGGGCGACCTGGGCCAGCCCCTTGCTCCGCAGCGTGGCCCGCAAATCTACATCGGTCAAAATCCGCCCCAACGCTACAGCCAACGCTTCCGTGTCGTTGGGATCAACCAGGAGAGCCGCATCCCCTACCACTTCCGGCAGGCTTCCCACGTTGGAGACGACCACAGGCGTGCCACAGGCCAATGCTTCCAGAGGCGGCAGACCGAACCCCTCGTAAAAAGCAGGATGGGCCAGGCACGCCGCCGCGTTGTAGAGGTACACCAGGTCGTCGCCGGAAACAGGGCCGAGAAAGCGACAGAGGGCACTCAGGTTCAATTCATCTACCAGGGCATAGACTTCATCGGAGAGCCAGCCCCGCGCGCCAGCCAAAACCAGGCCGTGGGGCACTTTGTAATCATCGCGCAGCCGCCTGTACGCCCGCAGCAAGCCCGCTACATTTTTGCGCGGTTCAATGGTGCTAACGAACAGGATGTAGTCGGCAGGGATACCAAAGCGGGCCCGCACGTGCTCCAAAGCAACCTCGCGGTCTATGGGGCGCAGGCCGGGATGCGCGGCCTCGTAAATCACTGTGATTTTCGCCTCGGAGACACCTAGCAAGCGGCAGGTGTCGCGCCGGGTACTCTCGGAGACGGCGATGATGTGGTCCGCCCGTTGCACCGCCTGGTCTATCTGGCCGTAATACCGCGCGCTCTCCTTGGTCAGGAAGCGGGGATAGAGCAAGAAGGCGAGGTCATGGATGGTGATGACCGAGCGGAAACCATTGTGGAAGGGTGGAATGAAGTCGGGGCTGTGCAGCACGTCCAACTCCCTGCGCGGGAGTTCCAACCCCAGAAGCCGTTGCTCAAAACGATGATGGCTGGGAGTCCATAAACCAATGCGGCGGAAGTTGGGCTGATGGACGAGAGGAACGGTATCGGCGCGGTGCTGGAGGAGGAGGAACTGATCTTCATGGTTGATAGCGGCCAGGGCCTGGGTCAGGCGGATGATGTATTGCCCGATGCCAGCCTGAGTGTAGTGCACTAATCTGGCGTCAATCCCAATGTGCATGGGCCCCTTGGCAACCGAGGACTCCGAACCATGATAAACAACGCCCTCCACCTATCGGCAGCAGCGCCGAGGGATGAGAGGGCGACTTCCTCCTGAGTAGCAGGCGCATCATACCATCGGCGCACCGTTTCGTCAAATCGGAGCGGCTCCCGCGCAAGTTGGAGGCTGGATTGATTCGTGGTATACTAGCGCGCAGCAAGTGGCAGGCGCGAGGCAAGACCTCATCCTGTCACTTGTTACCGTTGCTGCGCGTACGTATGGGAGGTTGTAGAGACGTCCCGCCGGGACGTCTCTACCATAGTCTCAAGGCTACGGAGGCATAATGGTCAGCCAAGACCTGCTTGATATCCTTCGCTGTCCCCACTGCGTGCGGAATGGGCCGCAGGCAGGCCTGTTGACGCTGGTCAAAGGGACGTGGCTGGTGTGCC
>JADYZS010000295.1 GCA_020853075.1 Anaerolineae bacterium
ATCGCCCTTTAGGCTCTGGGATGGAACGACCCAACTCTTTGGCCGTCTCAATCCACTCTTGAATCACCACTTCCGCATTGGCAAGGGCTTCCTGGTACGTTGCTCCGTCTGCCATGCAACCCGGCAACTCCGGAACCTCGGCAATAAAGGCTTCGTCGTCGTCGCTCCAATAGATGATCACTTCATACCGAACCATTGGTTGCCCTGAACATGCGTTTCATGACAAACTAGAACTCTATAAAATATACGATCTCTTCGTCTATCTTCTCAAGGTCAAGAAGGACTTTGGACCTTCTGGGTCTTCCATTTGAGTTTCGGAAATCGGACTGAAAGGAACCAGTCTTCACAAGCGTTGCATCAGTTATCTTGATGAAGGAAATCTGCTGAAGGTCAAAAGACACCTTCCGTAGTCTTGACCACGCACCCCGTCTCACCCGCTCTTTCTCATAGTCCGATGGCCCCCCCTTGAGAACGCTGTGCCACTCTTGGAAGGTTCTGTTTTCGTCGTTGTACTCAACTTTGCCCATTGCCAAAACCAACCCCACATAACCATAGTCCGATATAGCGCCTGAAATGGCACCCGAATCATTCACGATGATCTGGTGACTGCTGGTATTCATCGCGTGAGCCTTGAAATCCCACGGGATTTCCAACAATCCATCAAATTCAGGTCTTCCGTACCTCGGTCCCGGAATCTGCATCATGGACGACAAACACCTACCGCATAGGAACTGGAAATAGAAACCTATCCACTCCATCTGTCGCCAGTGGGGGAAACCGTCGCGCCGCATTTCCTGTATGGCTTCTCTGCCATCCCAGTGTCCAGGTATCCCTGAAAGCGCAGCCGCAATCCTCTCTGCTATGGTGCGGAACTGCATATCGTGGCTCCTACAAGAGAGCTGTTAATCAATATAATCTGGCCCCTTCTCCAAAAGCTGGGGTTGAATGACCACGTCCCCCTTTGGAGAGGCTGTTTCCAGATAGCCGGGCCGTGTCCGCCTAGCTCGCGACTTGTTAACAGAATGTTTCAAGTACGCCTCATTGCTTGAGTCATTCAGGCCGACTTTTTCAAAGACTGCGATGAGCTGCTGTGGCCGAATGGAAAGCGGCTCCGCGAGTCTTTTTCTCGCTAGATCAACGTACTTGGGAATCGTCTCGTATCCTACATATAGCCGGTTAAGCCATCTGGCTACTTTGGTAGTCTGCCCAGAACCAAGAAATGGATCAAGCACAATCTCACCTGGATAGGAATACATCGTGATAAGACGATAGGGAATTTCTTCCGGGAAAGGACAAGGGTGGTCCAATAAGTCAGGCGGCACAGGGGCAATATGCCAGATGTTATTAGCAATGTCCATCGTGAAAAGCCGATTTATCGGGACTTCCGCTTCGGCCCTTTGTTCGGCGCTTCGGTTTTGATAGATGGGCGAGCCAGGTTTCCGAAAGACCAGGATGTACTCGGTCATGATATTAGGATAGAAGTAACCTGGGTAAGGCTTCTGGATCATAACGCCAGCCCGTTTCACACCAGCAGTACACTTATGCCAGATAATATCCTGGTGAAAATCCCAACCTTTTTGGGATAGACGCGAGACTACATCAAATGGCACTGGATAATGTTTGCCGTCAAACAACACCGTTCCAATTACAATAGCACAAAAGCCGCCTGGCTTTGTGACTCGCAGCACTTCAGCAAAGATTCGCTCTAGCCAATCCAAGTAGTCGGAGTATTTAGAATAACCGTTGCTATAGGCGCGCGTACGGTAATGCTGCCTTTTGTTAGACGCATGAATATCGTAATCTATCGCGTTCCAATACGGGGGCGAGGTCACTGTGAGCGCGACGCTGTTGTCACTCAGTTCCGGCATTTCTTCACAAGAGTGAGCGTAAACCTGGTTCATTTCAAGACCTCAATACCAGCAGCGTCTTCCATCTCAAAATCCCCCGCCTGTTCAGGATGCGCCAGGCGCGGGCTCGCGATGCGAGCGGTCTGCTCCACCTGCATATCAGGGACAACCACGTACACCTTTGTCTTCAGTTTGATTTGACCGTGCTCTACAATGCCTTCAAATGTTACGACCCTCATTTTCCTACTTCCTGTCTATCATCCCGTTTCCACGCGGCGCGCGCCGCATACACCCCATTCCCCACGCCGATGCCTACCACAATCCCCACCGCGCCCACGGCCAGGAGCGCCAGGTCGTTGCGCAACCCCAGGAGCCAGGCCACCACCAGGATGAACGTCCCGATGAGGACCGCCGTCCACTGCACGAAGGTCTGGGCGCGGTGCCCCTCCTCTGCCTGGGGGATGAGCGTCGCCACCTCCTGATAGCCTGGCCGCAGCTGGTCAATCTGCCGCAGCAGTTTCAGCGCCCGCGCGTAACTCCCCTTGCCCAGATACTCCTGCGCTTTCTGATATACCTCCTCTACCCGCTCGTCCAGGGAGACTGCCACACCACTTGTCTCTGTGCTCACTAGCCTTTCAGCATGTCCAGTTCTTCCACGTTCACCGTGTTGCGGGTGCGGTAGATGGCGATGATGAGCGCCAGGCCGACGGCAGCCTCCGCCGCAGCCACGGTGATGACGAAGATGGCGAAGATCTGGCCCGTCAGGTTCTCGGGCGCGACGTGCCGCCAGAAGGCAACCAGGTTGATGTTGACCGCGTTCAACATCAGTTCAATACCCATGAGGACAGCGATGGCGTTGCGGCGGGCCAGCGCACCGTAGAGACCGATGCTGAAAAGCGCCGCGGATATGAAGAGATACCAGCCCAAGGGAACCATGACGACCCCCTACGACTCGCGCTCGCGCGCCACGATGATGGCCCCGATGAGGGCGACGACCAGCAAGACCGACGCGACCTCAAAGGGGATGACGTATTCGTCAATGAAGGCCCGGCCCATCTCGGCGATAACGTCGGGTGCAACGGCGGCCTGCACCACCGGCCAGTTGACCTGGATGAGCAAGGCGATCAGAAGCACGAAGAAGAGCATCGCGCCGATGGCGACGACGGCCCACTGCGCGTTGAGGGAGGAGCCGGCCGTGCGGGCGATGCCACGGCTGAGCATGATGGCGAACACGATGAGGGTGCTGATGGCTCCCACGTAGATGAGAATCTGGGCCACGCCCAAGAACTCTGCTTCCAACGTGATGAAGATGCCCGCCACGCCGAAGAAACAAAGGACGAGAAAGAGAGCGGCGTGGAAGAGGTTACGGGCGGTGACGACGCCGATGGCTCCCACCAGCGTCACGGCACTGATGGCAATGAAAACGAGAGGCAGCATGGCGGCTCCTCTTGATGCAATAATGACAGGTTGAACTCAGGCAACTATTGGCAGACGACCGCCCTTCCGCTCGGCAAAACGGCGGGCCGCGCGGCCCAGGAACCCCAATGTGATCCCCAGCGTGACGACGTTCCCGCCCAGGGCGAACGCTGCTTGCACCAGTACGCTATCGGAGACCTTGAGAGCAACTGCAACGATGAAGATGTTGACCAGCGCCACCGGCACGAGTACCTTCCAGGCGAACGATTGCATCTGGTCAATGCGGAAGCGCGGGAGGGTCCCCCGGAACCACGACATGACAAAGAGAAGGATGAAAACCTTGATCCCTAGATAGGCGATGCCCAGGATTGGGAATCGGTCCACGAAGGGCCCCTGCCAGCCGCCCAGGAAAAGGGTCGCGGCGATGACGCAGACGATGAACGTATTGATGAACTCGGCCAGAAAGAAGAAAGCAAACTTCATGCCGCTGTACTCAATGTTATACCCGGCTACGATCTCCGACTCGGCCTCTAACAAGTCAAAAGGCGAACGCCCCACCTCGGCGACGGCGGCCAGGAAGTAGATCACGAAGGCGAGGGGCGTGAATACGGCGTAGGGAAGGGGAGATTGCGCCTTAACGATGGCTTCGGTGGACATGGAGCCCGCGAGGAGAACGATGCTCGCCATGGCCAGGATCATGGGAATCTCGTAACTGAGAAGTTGCGCTACGACCCGGAAGCCACCCAGGAGCGCATACTTGTTGTTGCTCCCCCAACCGGCCATGAGGATAGACATTGTGGTGATGGAGCCGAGAGCCACCAGGTACAGCACACCAATGTTCAGGTCCGCGGCGATCATGTTCCGGCCCCAGGGAAGGACGGCCAGAAGCATGAGCGCGGAGAAGGCCGCCAGCGCGGGCGCCAGGTTATAGACGATGCGGTCGGCCCCTGCCGGGGTGATGTCCTCTTTGGTGAGAAGTTTGCCGGCGTCGGCTACCGTTTGCAAGATGCCGAAGGGGCCGACGCGGTTCGGCCCCGGCCGGTCTTGCATGCGGGCGATCAGTTTGCGCTCCAACCAGACGAGGAGGATCACCGTGCCGAGGCCGATGACCAGCAGGATGGTCGCGCCGATGACCCAGTTGATGAGCGTCACCAGCCACGCGGCCAGATACCGGCTGAGGAAGTTCGTCCACGCCTCGCCGATGTTGAGGAAGAGGTCGCCGATGAATCGGATCATGTTATTGCCACTCCAACGCTTTCTTGCGCCAGGCGTAGAGGAGCCCGCCCACCAGGATCAGGAGGAAGAGGGCCATCTCCACCAACGCGTAGAGTCCCAACTGGCCGTAGGCGACGGCCCAGGGGAAAAGGAACACCGCCTCAATGTCAAAGACGACAAAGATCAAGGCAAAGAGGTAGTATTGGGCCTTGAACTGCACCCACGTATCGCCGATGGTTTCCATGCCACACTCGTAGGTGGAGTTCTTGATCGCGTTGGGTTTCTTGGGGCGTAGAATCCAGGCAGTGAACATGCCGAGGAAGGGGAAGGCGAGCACGAGGCCGGAATAGAGGGCAATAAAACCATATTCTCTTAGCATAACCGCTCTCCTCTGAAAGTTGTTCTTCTTACAATGCTCCGTTGCGCCCAAAGGTACAAACCAGCAAGAAAGCGGCCCTGGGCGGCCACCGTGCGTGGATTGTATCACAGCCTGAGCAAAATGCAAACTCTTTGGCGCACCTCGCGCGAGAAGTGGTGAGTTTCACAAAAATAGGTTGACAAAATAGGGGGCGCATGATACAATCGGCACAATTGCCCGCAGGGGGGAGTGTCGCATGCGTCCTTTGGATTACCTGCCCATCCTCATTCTCATCGTTGCTGCCACCGTTTTCGCCTTCCTGGCCCTGGCCGTGCCCGCGCTCTTGGGGCCGCGGCGACCGACGCCCACCAAGCTAGACGTTTATGAATCAGGCATGCTCCCCTACGGCGACGCGCGGCGGCGCTTCCCGGTGCACTACTACGTGGTCGCCGTCCTCTTCATCCTGTTTGACATAGAGGTCATCTTCTTCTATCCCTGGGCGGTGATGCTCCGGCAGTTGAAGGTCTTTGGGCTGATTCAGATGGCGATTTTCGTGGGCATCTTACTGATCGGGTTTATCTATGTGTGGAAGAAGGGCGCGCTGGATTGGAGGTAGGGGGGTGAGAGCGGGTGATTTCTGCATGTGATCCTGCTCAGGGTGATTATACAGAAAGATACCATCTCAACGGTAGTTGGGCGGTCTGCTTTCAACTCAGCCAGTGACCCTAACGAGGAATCGAAGTGACGGCCCGTAAGAATAAGAAGCCGAAGCCAGTTGATCCCAAGATCATTGGGGCTCTGAAGAATGAAATCCATCTTGGGGAGTACTGTTCATACTCCGCTTCGTCTCAACTTCCCGCTATGGTCCCGTGGGGTGGATCTGATTGCGAGTGTGTGGTACTAGCCGCATCATCCTTTTCTGGTTCTGAGGTTCCTGGCCTCCCTTCAGACATGGCACCGCAGGGAACGGTATATCTCTGGCGGGGCTTCCGCACTATATCCAGCGGCTCTCCGCCGCGAAAAGTGGATGACTGCCTGTATTATCATAGTAACGATGGTACGGCATGGAGCCTTCACTCCAAAGATTCGCCTGATCATCATTTGTACATTATGTCAGGTTCTGGCATGGGCGCACTCATTCAAGATCACAATTTGCCTTCGGCATCGCGAGGGAGTATTGCTGATTATAGGGCTGCAGGAGCAAATTTAGACTTCGTAAAGCCTTTCAAGTGAGTCGCCCAACCAGTTGCTGCGGCCAACCGCCTGCTGCGTGGCGTCTGCATTCTGAACTGTTAGCCCGCCTGTGCGCACGGACAATGGCTGAAGCGAACGTAGGCACAACCAGGAACAGTTATTGGCGCTCTTCATCGAAACCAAAAACGAACTATGATCATTCCAAACGCAGAGCGCGCCGTAGTGGACATGCGCAAGTTGCGCGATTATTGCCTCAACCCAACCCATGATGAAGGCAGGCACAAAGCGCGTTTGTTCGCAGCGGCGTTAGGTATAACAAGAGAGGATGTCGGGGAGTTGCATGATGCCTTGCTACAAGCGATCAAAACCCACGACGCGCAGTTAGGACGGCGCGATGAGTATGGGCAGCGTTACATCGTTGATTTTATGTGCGAATGGCACGGCAAGAGAGCCATGATTCGGAGTTCATGGATTGTTGAACACGGTTCGGGCATACCCAAACTGACCTCCTGTTATCCATTGTGAGATTACGAGGTGACAAATGACAACTGCTATCAAATCGCTGGACGTGGTGGCACTCACCGTTGATCTTCCTGCATATAATCTATGGCGCGGCCAAGTTGGCACAGTGGTTGAGATCCTCGCAGGCGGCACTGCATTTGAAGTTGAGTTTAGTGACCGTAGCGGGCGCACTTACGAAACACTCGGTTTGCGTCCAGACCAGATCATCGTGTTGCATTACGAGCCGTTGGCTGCGCCGCCCAAGCCCACGATAGAGCCAGCATAGCAAGCCCCAATCGTAGCTGGTCGCCGGCCGCGCGGCGGTTGAAGCGGATCGTGGGTGCAACTGATGTGTCGCTAAGTAAGGAGATAAACGACGATGAAGAATTTAACGCGAATAACATTTGATCCTAACGTGATGGGCGGTAAACACTGTATTCGTGGGCTGCGTGTCACGGTTGGCGCTGTCGTCGGACTGGTTGCCACAGGATACTCCACCGCTGACATTCTGAAAGCATGTCCCTATCTGGAAGAAGAAGACATCCGTGAGGCTCTGGCCTACGCTGCCTGGCGGGCTGAGGAAAATGGAAGTGCCGCTGGCTGCCGCATGAAACTACTGATTGACATGAACTTTTGTCCACGGGAGAGCGAACAATGGCCCATTCAACAGTTGCCGACTTGACGATAGACGAATTCAAGAAACTCGTTCGGGAAACCGTGATTCAAACACTTTCGGAAATGTTGGGCGACCCTGATGAAGGCTTGGAATTGCGCGACGACTTTAAGATTGAACTCCAACGCTCCCTGGCAGCCATAGAAGCGGGCGGCAAGACAATACCTGCCCACGATGTCGCCGGAAAACTTGGGCTGACGTGGTAAGATGTATCAGGTAGAGTTCACACCTGACGTGGAAACCGATTTGGCCCATTGGGGTACATCAACAGCGCAGCGGGTGCTCAAGAGACTACGGTGGTTAGCGGACAACTTTGACGCCACAACACCAGAAGCGTTGACCGGCCAGTGGCACGGCGTATTCAAACTGCGTGTGGGGGATTATCGGGCTCTTTACACCTTTGATAGAACGAAGCAGAAAATCACCTTTCACTTCGTCAGGCACCGCAGTGAAGTGTAAAAAATGAAGTGAGTTGAACCGTAGGTAAGGAGAAGAGTCATGGGCGTAGCGGCCTTGCGGGGCATGCTGGACGTTGAAACACTCAAGCAGATGGTGGCGGACGACCGCATAGAGACGGTGCTGGCCGTCTTTCCCGATATGTATGGTCGACTCCTGGGCAAGCGCATTACCGGTCGTTTTTTCGTGAACGATGTCTTGGACGGAGCCGTTCACGCCTGCGATTACCTCCTGGCCTGCGACATGGAGATGGATCCCGTACCGGGCTACGAGTTTACCAGTTGGGCCGCGGGCTACGGCGACTTTCGCCTCGTGCCCGATTTGCAGACGCTGCGCCTGGCAACCTGGCTGGACAAGACGGCCATCGTGTTGTGCGACCTCTACGATGAAGAGGCGGACAACCTGATAGAGGTCGCTCCCCGCACCGTGCTGCGGCGGCAGGTCAAACAGGCTGCTGACAAGGGTTACGTGGTGATGGGCGGCTCCGAATTGGAACTGTACCTCTTCAAAGATTCCTACGAGGACGCGGCCCGCAAAGAGTACATGAACCTGGAGCCGGCAGGCCGGTACATTGAGGACTACCATATCTTCCAGGGGACAAAAGAGGAGTCTGTTATCGGCGCCATCCGCCGCCACATGGACAACTCCGGCGTGCCTGTGGAATTCTCTAAAGGCGAATGGGGGCCGGGGCAGCAGGAGATTAACCTGCGCTATGCTGATTTCCTGGAGGTAGCCGACCGGCATACGCTCTACAAGCACGCGGCCAAGGAGATCGCCTGGCAACAGGGCTGCGCACTGACCTTCATGGCGAAGTGGGACGCTCGCTACGCGGGCTCCGGTCTGCACCTGCACGCCAGCCTGTGGGATGAGACGGGCACAAAGCCGCTGTTTCCCGGCAACGAAGAGGTCGGCCCCCTCCACGCATCATCGCTGTTCCGTTGGTTTTTGGGCGGGTGGATGGCGCACCTGCGCGAGTTCTTCGCGTTCTATGCGCCTTATCCCACGTCGTACAAGCGGTACGTCGCGGACTCTTTTGCGCCGATACGCATCGCCTGGAGCCACGACAATCGCACGGCGGGTTTCCGGATTGTGGGACATGGTTCCTCGCTGCGCATTGAGTGCCGGACGCCCGGCGCAGATGCCAATCCTTACCTGGCCTTCGCCCTGACATTGGCTGCCGGGATGGACGGCATTGAGAAGCAAACCGAGCCGCCTCCCGTCTTTACCGGCGATTCATATCTCTCGCGCGATCTGCCGCAGACGCCGCATAGTCTCAACGAGGCTGTTCGGGAATTGGAAATGAGCGCCTGGGTGCGGGAAGTGCTGGGGGATGCGGTGGTCAATCACTACCTCCATTTCTTCCGCACCGAGCAGCGCAAGTTTGACGAGGTTGTGACGAACTGGGAGCGAGCCCGCTATTTTGAGCGGGCATAGGCAGGGTTGCCGCAAAACAGATGAGGTCAGCGGATGCTACGCGTAGCGAAGACAGTGATTTACCACTAAAGCACAAATACTATCGTTTTCTTCGTGCCTTTGTGTCTTTGTGGTGAGATTAAGGAGATACCATGCGCCTGGCAGATAAAGTAGCCCTCATCACTGGGGCGGGGAGCGGCATCGGGCGGGAGGCCGCGTTACTGTTCGCACAGGAAGGGGCGAAGGTCGTCGTTGTAGATGTCAACGCGAAAGGTGGCCAGGAGACCGTTTCCCTCATCCGGAACGCGGGTGGGGAGGCAACATTTACCCGCGCCGACGTTTCAAAGGCAAGCGATGCGCAGGCCATGATCGGCTTCGCCGAGACGACCTACGGCAAACTCAACGTCCTTTTCAACAACGCCGGCATCTTCCCCGATCAGGATGGCTCGGTGATTGAGACGGAAGAAGAAGTCTGGGACCTGGTCATGAATGTTAATCTCAAAGGCGTCTTTCTGGGATGCAAGTACGGCATTCCAGCCCTCCTGCGGGCCGGTGGCGGCTCGGTCATCAATACCGCCTCGTTTGTGGCCCTGATGGGCGCCGCGACCTCGCAGATTGCCTACACCGCCAGCAAAGGCGGTGTCCTTTCCATGACGCGGGAGATGGCGGTGGAGTTCGCCCGCCGGAATGTCCGGGTGAATGCCCTCTGCCCCGGCCCGGTAGAGACGCCTTTGTTGGCGGCGTTGCTATCCGACCCGGCGCGGCGGCAGCGACGGCTGGTGCATATCCCGCCGGGACGTCTCGCCCGCGCGCGCGAGATTGCCCAGGCTGCTCTCTTCCTGGCGAGCGACGAGTCTTCTTATATAAACGGCGCTACGTTCACGGTAGATGGCGGCATTACCGCTGCCTACGTAACGGCGGAGTGACGAAGCGAAGTGGTGATAATATAGAGGGTTAACGAGGAGAGTTGAGTCATGGGCTTAGAAGAACGGTTGTCTCACGATAGTGTCATCACGACGACGCTGGAGCAGGCGGTGAACTGGGCACGGGCCAACTCTATCTGGCCGCTCCTCTTCGGTCTCGCCTGTTGCGCCATTGAAATGATTACATCGGGCATCTCACGCCACGACATCGCCCGCTTCGGCAGCGAACTGTTCCGAGCCACGCCCCGCCAGTCAGACCTGATGATCGTCTCCGGGCGTGTCTCTAACAAGATGGCGCCGGTCGTCAAGCGGCTCTACGACCAGATGCCGGAGCCCAAGTGGGTCATCGCCATGGGTATCTGCGCCTCTGCCGGCGGGCCTTTCAATAACTATGCTATCGTCCAGGGGGTGGATAAGCTCATCCCGGTGGATGTCTATGTCCCCGGCTGCCCACCCCGCCCCGAGGCGTTGCTGTACGGCCTGACGAAATTGCAGGAGAAGATCAAGCGAGAGAAATTCTCGGATCACGCATCGGTTACGAAGCCTCTTGAGCAGGCAGGTTAGAGGACAATGAGCGAACTGGTTGCGCGGCTGCAAGGCCAGTTCCCCCAGGCGGTCCTCGGCAGCAAGGAGTCTCACGGCGAGACGACGGTCGTCATCCGCCCAGAAGACCTGCTGGCCGTGGGCCGTTTTCTGCGGGACGAGGCCGGTTTACAGTATAACTTGCTGACCGACTTGAGTTCGGTGGATCGCCTGTTGCTGCCCAACAAGGGCGACGGTGATGCACCCTTCGCGGGTGTCCGTTTCAATACCGTCTATCAACTCCTCTCCGTGCCCCACAAACGACGGCTGCGCCTCAGCGTGCCGTGCCCCGGCGGCGAGGAGCCAGTCGTGCCTAGCGTGGTGAGCCTGTGGCCCACGGCCAACTGGCACGAGCGCGAGGTCTTTGACCTCATGGGCATCCGCTTCCAGGGCCACCCCAACCTGCGGCGCATCCTGATGCCCGAAAACTGGCGGGGCCATCCCTTGCGCAAGAACGAGCCAGTGGGCGGCGAGAACGTCCCCTTCACCGTCACCTGGGGCGATCCGGAGTTCGCCAGCCTGGGCCAGCAAATCCTCCCCGCCGAGCCGGTGCAGCCCGAACTCCCCAAAGGCGTGGATACGACACGCTACATGGTCCTGAACATGGGGCCGCAGCACCCGGCCACCCACGGCGTCCTCCGCTTCCTGGTGGAGTTGGACGGCGAGGAAATTGTCAGCGTCCACCCAGACCTGGGCTATCTCCATTCGGGCTTTGAGAAATCGGGCGAGTCCAAGCGGTACAAGGATTTCGTGCATTATACCCCTCGGATGGACTACGTCGCGGCTATGTCC
>JADYZS010000296.1 GCA_020853075.1 Anaerolineae bacterium
CATCCAGAGTGGCCCGATCCCCTGGCCGAAGTGGCCCAGATTCCCTGGGTGCCGCCTCAGCATCTGACGGCTCAGGGGGCGATCAAATCGGTGTTGAGCCCTCAGTGGCAATACATTGAGCATGAGACGTTGGGTGCCGAATTATACGACTGGCAGAGCGACCCCGCTGAAGCACACAACCTGATCAAGGACCCACAGGTGCAACCTGTTGTGGATCGGTTGCGAGCCTACCTCAAGACATTCCCTTGAGGTTGCGCCTAGCGGAGGCGCATACCGGCGCATGCGAAGAGGAAGATAACTAACCGTTTTGTGTGTGCCCAGGAGGAGAGAGAACCATGACCGCGGTTCGTCAGGCGGAGCGACGCCGTCGCTGGTTCCGGTGGACGACTGTCTTTGAGCGGCTGCCGGTGCCTTACGCGTGGACTATTATTTTGGTCAGCGCGGTCGTCATGGTGGTTGAGCAGGTTCTGGAGCATTGGATCGGTGGCTTCACGTCTGCACACTTCACGACGACCATGTTGCTGAGGCGGCTGACCCTGCCGCTGCTGACCGTCTATATGCTGACGATGTTGAGGCTGCTGAAGCGGACGGCCATCAAAGCCCTGGGCGAACTCCGCCCTGCGGTGCAGATCGGTGACCAGGAGTATGACAACCGGGTGCGCCGCATGGTGGGCACCGACCGGCGCATGGAGGCTTTGCTTCTGCTGGCCTCTGCCGTGGTCGTGGTGATCGTGTTTGTCGTTTTTCACAGTTCGTTTCCCATTTACGGGTGGGTCTATCTGCCGGCCAACCCTTTCATCGCCCTGTTTATGCTGGGGGCCTACACCCTCTTCGGCTGGGTAGGACTGACCCTGGTCTATTCTACCCTCCGGTTTGGGCAGGCACTCGGCAACCTGGCGCGTTGCCCGCTGGAAGTCAACGTCTTTGACCCGACAAACCTCTTGCCGTTTGGCCGCCTCGCGCTGATTCACAGCCTCCCGCCCGCGGGGGTCGTCTTGATTTTGATCATCGCCCTGGGGCGGCCCACAGGCGCGCTGGACTACATGGTTATTCTGTTGGCGACCCTGGCTAGCCTCATGGCCCTGGTCATCCCCCTCTTGGGTGTGCACGAACAGATGGACGAGGCCAAAGATAAAGCCCTGGTGAAGATTCACGAAGAATTCAAGGGACTGTACAAAGCGTTTTTTGACAGCCCCCACCTGGAGACCAAAGAGATCGGGGACATCACAAACCGCACAGGCACCCTGGTAAACCTGCGGAGGCTGATCCAGGAAGCGCCATCCTGGCCCTTCCGCGATGCGGCGACAACGGTAAGAGCCGTCGTCGCCGCCACGAGTCCGCTGATCTACTTCCTGCTCATTGAGATAACCCGGCTCTACGTTCTCCCTTTACTCAACCGCACTGGCACCCCATAGGTTGAGAACCAGTTGGCCCACCGGTTTGTTCACATAATCTGCGATGTTGTTCCCCACCTGCGGGCCTAACCCCTTTATCGCGTTGGCCTGTTCGGGCGTCAGTGCCACGCCGATGCTGGCTGCTGCGGCTACCGGATCGGTGAATAGCCAGTTCCGGAACGCGGCATCCAGCAGCGCCTTGCCGACCAGTTTCTCCAGATCACTTTGGCTCGCCATAGAGATCCTCCCCCTGTCTGCTGAAATAGTGTATCTCAAGCCCCCATCCCCGCGTGCGGGACGCTTGGCGGCCTGCCCTCCCCCGTTTTACGGGGGAGGGTTAGGGAGGGGGCGTTGCGTATCCACAGGTACGCTGCTTACTTGCCGGACGTCTGCTGCCCTCCGAACAATTCTTCAGGGGGCAATTCCCACGTGGGTTTGCCACCCCACAGGAACAAGATCATACGGCCCACAGGCTCCCGCACGTAGTTCGCCAGCCTGTCCCCCATCTCAGGGCCTAAGCCGCGCAGGTGGCTGGCCTGCTCCTCCGTCAGAGAGACGCCAACGCTTTCCGCCGCTGCCTCCGGTTCGGTGAACAGCCAATAGCGAAAGCCGTCGTGGAGCAGCGCCTTGCCGACCAGGATTTCCAGATCCCGCTGGTTTGCCATAGAGTTCTTCCCCCTTTCCGGTGTGAAAATGATGGGCCTCAGCCGCCCCACATCATCTGGTTCGGGCTGCCGATTGTCTCTCGCACACAGGCCGCCAGTTTGTCTCCCGCCTCAGGGCCCAGATCGCGGATGCGTTTTGCCTGCGACTCCGATAGTTTGATGCCGACGCTCGCTGCCGCCGCTTCCGGTTCTTTGAATAACCAGGCCCGGAAGCCGTCATCCAGCATCGCCTTGCCGATCAAGAGTTGCAGGTCGTTAAGACTCGCCATGGAATCATCCTCCCTTTCCGAAAATGTTTTATCGCGGAGAGCGCAGAGGACGCAGAGATAAGACAGTATACCTCTGTGTTCTCCGCGGCCCCAACGGTTCGTTGTTCATCCCTCGCCGGGCGCGAAGATCAGGTTCGTGACCTCGCGCAGGCGCGCCCGCGCCCTGGCTGCCAATTCTTCGCCATAATCTCGCGCGTGGGCTTCTAGCCAGAGCAGGTAAGCATCCAGGCCGGTAATTTTCAGCGGCTGCACGATCTGGCCGGCGAGTCTGAGGTGGTCATTGATGATGCCAAAGTACGCTCGCCCGCCGCCACCCAACATCAACTCGGCCAGCACGTGGCGCCGGTTTGCTTCCCGTTGTTCTGTCTCCTGAGGCAAGGGAGAGGTATAGGCGATGAAGGCGTTGTACCGGCCACTCGCCAGGTCTTGCTCCCAATCGTGGGCGTGATCCAACAGGACTGCACTCACTAACAGGTGATCCAGCGCCGCGGCCAGGGGAGGGATCGTCTCGGCGCGCGCGGCCAGGAGACCGGCGGCTGCCGCGCAGATTTTCAGGGGCGCGCCCCGCCCGGCCAGACGCAGGAAATGATCTTCCTGATGCGCGCGAAAGTCGGTGATGGAAGGCTTGTTGCTCTGGATCGTGGCCCGCAGCCATTGGCCCATCCAGGTGTCCAGGTAATTCCAGAAGGGCGAGGCCGGGTCAAAAAGCCCCATGTAGTGCCGGATGGTCTGGTGGTAGAGGGCCGTGCCCAGGGAAATCGCCGCCGGCCGCGAGGCGGGGTTGCTCTCCCCATCTGCCAGGTCGTCCTGCAGGCGGACGTAGGCCAAGCCCAGCACGTTGCCCACGACCAGCGCGTGGGAGGTATCCAACGGCAGCCCAAAAGCATCACCCAGCCAGCGGGGGAGAGCCCATTCCAGGGCCCAATGGGGCGAGGCGATGCGTTGCCACAGGCGACGGCCCATCTCCGCTATCTCCGGCCCATAGCGGGCAAGCGCGGCGGTATAGGTGGCTTCCACAGCCGACATCTCCGATCCCGGCAGCGCGGGCGGATAGGTCACGTTCACTCCCTGTTTCAGCACCGACGGCAGACTAACGGCAGATAATGGGGGAAGATGGTCACAAAGTTGCCGGACAGATAACGCGCCACGGCGAAGTCATAGTTGTTGGTCTCACCCATATAGGCAGACCCGGCGGCCACGATCCTGCCATCCAACTGGCTCGCCACGCCCTTGGCGATGGCTACACCGCCGCCGAAGTCGTGGGTGAGCCTGCCGCCGTTGCCGAACGACGTGTCCAGAGAGCCATCCTCGTTGAGGCGCACCAGCGCAAAGTCGTTGACACCCCCGACCGGAGCATAGCCAGCCACCACGATCTTCCTGTCCGCCTGCAAGGCCAGGCCATTTGCCACCTCTTCCGCCGTACCGTCAACGAAGTTAATGGTCTGTATCCCATCTATGTCAAAGGTGAGGTCCGGACGGCCATCGGCGTGGAGGCGTGCGACGGCGAAGTTATAGCCGCAGCAATCAAGCCAGTTCGCGCCTGCCAGCACGATCTTGCCGTCGGCGGGTTGAATGGCCAGGGCATAGGCGCCATCATCGGCCCCGAAGAAGTTGACCGTAGCCTTGCCGTCGTTGCTGAAGGTGGTATCCAGGGAACCGTTGGCGTTGTACTGGGCCACGGCGAAGTCGTAGTTACTTCCACTCACCTGGGCATTACCCGCCACGATGATCTTGCCGTCGTGCCGGATCACCACGGCGCGGGCCTCGTCCACACCGCCGAAGAAGTCGGTGATGGCCCAGCCGTCGCCGCTGAAGCTGGTGTCCAGAGTGCCGTCAGTGTTGAGACGTAACACAGCGAAGTCAGCGGGGTCGCCGGGATCATCATAAGTATAACCAACCAGCACGATCTTGCCGTCGCTGGGCTGTATCGCCACCCCTAAGGCCACCTCATAGCCGAGATGGTAATGACCGCGGCCATTCTGCGGAACAAAGTTGCCAAAGCTGGTATCCAGGCTGCCGTCGGGGTTGTAGCGTACCGCGGCGAAATTAACGCCGTAGTAATGGCCCGCCGCCACGATCTTGCCGTCGACGGGCTGTATGGCTACCGCATTAGCCCCATCATCATACAGATTATTACCATAGATGTCGGTGGTGAGGTGGCCATCAAAACTGAAGGTCTTGTCCGGGGAGCCGTCGGGGTGGTAGCGGGCGACGGAGAAGTTGTAGTTGGTGCCGGTGATATGGGTAGTGCCCACCACCACGATCTTGCCGTCATCCTGTATGGCCACGGCGCGGGCGTCATCCGACGTGTTATGGAAGTTGGTGGTGACCAGGCCATCGCCGCCGCCAAAGAAAGGGTCAAAGTCCCCGTCGGCGGCGTAGGCTATGACCATGCCCAACCCCACAGCCACACCGACAAAGAGGGCCAGGGCTAACAGAAGCCTGCTGCGTGTCGTTCTCATTAACATTTCTCTGATCCTCCTGACTGCGA
>JADYZS010000297.1 GCA_020853075.1 Anaerolineae bacterium
CGAGGATACGGGCACTAAGACGCGGCGGCGGGGGAGTGACCTCCTGCGCGGTCTGGAGATACGCATTGATGCAGTGCCCGGCAGTTGTCTCCTCTTCTATCGCGAATTGTAGATCGGAGACTGCTGGCAACAGGGGTACACCGATAAGGCAAAGGGCAAACTGGTATGCAGAAAACAAATCACGATGATGCAAAAGTGCTTTACTTCGGCCATTGGGTTGAGGTCACGGAACAGGCTGGGCAACAGAATCTGGTCGGACGGCGACCGCATTACCTTTGACCTTCCCTTTGATTTCCGGCTCGTCCCATACACAGGGTTGGATCAGGACAAAGACCATGATCGCTACGCGTTGAAGTATGGCCCCATCTTGCTGGCGTTGGTGGGAGAAACCGATTTGGATATCGCGTCCGGCGCGTTGGCAAGCCGCCTGACGTCGGTGGCCGGCAACCCGCTACACTTCGGTATCACCGGCTACCCCGGCTGTCAGTACATGCCGTATTGGCAGGTGCAGGCCGAGGGCTTCACCTGTTTTCCAACCATGCGTTGACCTGGATAGTGTCTGTCGCGCTTGCCGAGATTGTGCTATAATGCTCATAGTGATGCGGTGGGGAGCGGGTGACACCTGATAGGCGTGGGTTAGCTGGGAAAGGAATGGGATCGAGGAGCAGAGAGTAGCTCTGCATTGACAAGGAAGGAGCAGGCGATGGACATAAGTTCGCTTGTCAAGTCACCCAAGATTCAGGATTGACACACCACTAGTTAAGTCCTGATTGTAAGGCAGTTCGTATTATGACCAACCAGCGCGCGATGCTTCTCACCGCCACCATCCCCCATCGCCGTTCTTGGAGGATTATACGATGCCCCTCCCCTCGCCGGCCCGCAAGAGTCCAACTAGGCGACTTATCCTGGCTCTGATCGTGATCGCGATTCTGTTGGCGGGGTGCTCCGCGGCCGCGCCTAAGCCCACCCGCACACCCGCGCTGCCGATAGCCACCCACGCGGCCACGGCGACCCTCGCGCCCACCGCGACGCCCGTGCGCCCGATGGCGACCCGCGCGGCCACAACCACCCCCGCGCCTACCGACACGATAGAAGCCACCGCCACGGCGAAGCCGTCGCCCAGGCCAGAAGCGACCGCCCCCACTTCCCTTACGCTGCCCGGCAACAGGTTTCAGTTGGACCGCTTGCAGCAGCCGGAAGCGATGGCAGGCGAGGGCCAAAACCCCTTCGTGCAACTCTTTCCCGACGCGGGCCGCGCGCCCGCGCCCAACTGGCTGCGGGAAGGCAGTCGGGTCACCTACTACGTCCAGAGCGCGACCATCGCCCAGGACCCCGACGAGGGCTCGGCGGGGGCAGGCTGGGTGCAGTATGACCTGGTGGCCCTGGACGGCGAGACCGCCGTCGCCGCCACCAAGTTTTACCTGGACGCGGGCAACGGCGTCGTGCTCCCATCCATCACGGCGTTCTCTCTGGGCATCCCCGGCGCGGGAGATTATTGGCTGGACCCGGCGATCTTGAAGACGGCGGAGCGCGTGGCGAATGACCAACTGGTTGTCGTGCATATCCCGACGACCATCTCAGGCAAGAAATACAACGCCGTGCGCTTTGAGTATCACCCGGAAGGGGCCGAGTACGTGTGGATGTTTGACGAGGTGACCGGCGTCCTCCTCTTTTACCGGCACGCCATCGGCAAAGAGGGAGACGCGCGCCGCCAGTTGGCCGACGCCACCTTCGTGCGGCAGCGCCAATTGAAACTGCCGTGGCAGGCGGAGGCCGCGCCAGACTGGGTGGAGGCGGGAGCCTCCCTGCGCTACGAAGGGACGTACGACGTGGCCGCGATGGGGTCGCCCGCCGGATCATTGCCCTACGAGGTTCGGGTGGAGATGGGGCGCAGCCAGGGAAAGTGGAGCCGCTATAAAGTCACCGATTACGTATCCGGGCGCACCAACGGCGTGGCAGAGCGGATCACCGGCGTGGCGCAGTTGTTTGATGCCTTGTGGCTTCCGCCGGAGGCGCTGGCCGCGCTCCGCACGGCGAAGACGCTGGATCGCGACCCGGTGACCGGCGCGCAGATCGCCGTCGCCCGTGGCCGCAGCGGGACCATCGTGTTGACCGAGTCGGGCGAGTCGTATTACACGAAGTTGACCTACGATGGCAAAGACGGCACGCTCCTGGCGATAGAGCAGGAGACCACCTCAGGCGCGGCGACGATCCACGTCGCCTTGCAGTTGGTGGAGCGGGGGTAGCCTTAGCGCGATTATGGCGGACGTATGGCCCTCACCCCCCTTGCCCCCTCTCCCAACTTTGGGAGAGGGGGTTGGGGGTGAGGGCTTCAGATTGCGCCCCTACTTTATTCCCTTCGCCTTCATCGCGGCGCGGACGGCAGCCTCGTAGCCGTTGGGGTCAGGCACGGGGTAGCAGATGAAGAAGGCGCGCACCCGCTCGCGCGCGGCGATGCGCATGGGCCGCCCGCGCCGCACAACGACGGTAGCGCCCGGCCCGGCGACCATCTCCTTCCCCTCGCAGGTCACGTACAGGTTCCCCGAAATGACGTGCAGCACCTCGTCAAAGTCGTCGCCCGCCAGGTCTTCGTACCCCTGTTCGGCCTCCCAGTAACCGGCGAGCACGTGGCTGGCCTGGTCCTTCAGGAAGTAGTTCCAGCGCGAGGTTTTGAAGCGCTCTTGCGGGTCTATCAGATCTAGCGGGTGGCTGTCCCAGTGTTCAACCAGGGGGATGATGGGGTTGGCAGGGGTGTGCATGTTAGTTACTCTCCCACTCTTGCACCTAGAGATTACATAACCAACGTGACACAGATGCTATCTGGTCATCGTTGGTCAGGTTGGCGGCGTTCGCCAGCATACCGCTTTCCAACAGGTTCCAGATCTCTGTTGCCATTTTCGGTTCTATGGCGGCTCCTATGAAGATAAGCCGAGGATTATATCCAGCCTTCGCGAATGACTCCTGGATTCGGTTGAGCGCTGTACGGGCAGTTTTCCAGTGTTCGTCGGCGCCAGCAGGGTCTATGCCGCCTTTGAGTTCTCCCAACGCAAGGTACGAACCCGGAGAAGTAAGTACAGCCTTAGAGATCTTCTTCTTGATCAGTTCTCTCGGGTACGGTTGAACAGGCACAAGTCCACATTGTTGCCGACAATTGGTACCTTTAGGTTGTAAAGGACGGTGCGGTCATGGTCGTCTTTTTGCCAGCCGATTCCCTTCGCGAAAATCTCAATGTCTGCATCGTTCTGCGACATCTGTACCCATTGGTTTGTTTCGGCGTGAAGCCATTCATAGGATATACCGGCAACCCTGAGCGCAGAGATAATGGCGCGAGTTAGCTTCCTTTGGGCTAAGACTCCACCGATGTTTCGCATGGAGCCACCTAGAGCATCTCCGCGTATCAGCAGAAACCTGAAAACCAGTTCCTCAACGAACTTCTCTCCCGCCGGCTCAAGGAAATTCTTGATCAGTCCTTTTATTGCTTCTATCCTATCCTCTGGCCGCAGGTGATTGTTCGCCTTGTCCGATACACCTGCTGCGGTCAATAGGGCCCGTTGTATGTCCGGGATGTTGAGCAGATCGTTTGGCGTCTTTGCGGTTGTTAAAGCGGCGACTTTCAACGCTCTTGCTTCTTCAACGTAGGGCGTTGCCTGTCTGTTTTTCTCTAACGCCTGCGCGACAAAGCCAGCCCGCACCGCTTCGTATGTGGTCTCCAGGTCTTTGCTTGATGTAAGGTGCTGGAGGTATGGCCCGGTCATTCAGTTTTTCTCCATACATAGACGCACTTCCGCAGCGGTTCGCGCCCATGCTCGCCCATTTGCTGGCTGCTGTTACCCTTGCCGTTGGGCAACACGAGAATGTTCTCCACGTGGAACCCCAACTTCTCGGCGAGGTCGGAGAGTATCATATCCACCGAAATGCTGGCGCCGGCATAGCGGACGTTATCGTTCACCATGAATAGCGGAGCGCCGGATTTCATGACCCTTGCACATTCGGCGATGACGCAAGCCATCTCATAAAAATAGCCCCGAACCATCCTCGGGATACCGCTATTATTCAGCGTGCCTTGTGTTTTCTGGTCGTCCAGGTATTTCAGGATGGCCTGTAGCAACTCTTGATGATCTGCCGCAGCGATAGCCTCTGTCCACTGGGGGTTTATTTTTAGCAAGTCTTTGGGGCGATTCTCAACCGTGCAACTAAGCATTTGTTGGCGGAGGCTTACTAACTCTTGCTCGCTGATGCCGAGCAGAGCCAGTTCCAAAGCATAGGTGCGGGTGTAATCATACCGGTTGCAATACGGTGGTGAAGTTATAACAGCGTCGTAAGTGCTATCGGGAAACGTGGGCATCACATCAAGACATGAGCCGTTATGGAGATTGATCTCACCTTGCAGGTTCTCTGTGGCGAAAAGCCCCATTTGTTTTCTCTGGGGTTGTAGATCCAACCCAATCTCGTTTATCTTAGCGCAAATAGCCTGCTCAAAGCTGAGGATCAATCCCTTGTTAAAAGGCTTCTTACCCTGCCTTCTTCCAGACCGGTAGTCCCAGCGTAGATACTGCCCATCCTTGCGTGTGTAACTCACGGACTCCAAAACGCACAATAATGCAAACCGCAAGACTGTTTGTACACGCTCGTTTTCTTGTTGGCAGGCTCCTAAGTATTTCTCAATCGCTTCCCTTACCCGCTCTGGATATGCGCTTTTTGTAATTCGCAACTCGTGCAGTGGTACCTGCAGCTCGGATTTTTCCCAGGGGTGATCTAGTGACCAACGCCTGAGAGTGATGAAATCGTCTTGCGTGAACTCTGACTCTAACAGTCTCTTCGTGGCGATGATTTGTTGACCGATTGGCAACAGTTCAATTCCGTCGGCGGTCATCCCCCGTGCGCCGGCTACAAACAAAGATGTCCCGCTCCCTGCAAATGGGTCCAAGACCCTGCCACTAACGATGTTGTGTTGCTCAAGCAGATACTCAATCAAAGAAGCCGAGAACGCCTCTTTGAATTTGTACCACCGGTAAACGGCTCTGGCTTTATTAGCCTGAAAACTGACAAGCGCGCGAGATAAGGCGGCCTTGAGGCGAAATTTGCTCTTGAAGTATTGGTATAACTCGCGATCAAGGTCTTCAATCTCGCCCAGAGTCGTTTTTTGTGTGGGAACAAGAAGGCTTTCGGATAAGGCTAACATTCCGCTTTCCTCAAAGCCATTATAACCCCGCCCATCCCGCAGGTCAATCGCCGGATTGCCCCATCGCTACCGCAGCACCATCGGCATATAATGCTTCCGCGAATCATCCGCCGGAGCGGCATAGACCAGCACCCCTCGCGGGTCCTTGCGGCAAGGCGGGAAGGTATCTACATCGCCATCGCTGGCCCGACCGCAATCGGCCACGAAGAGGCTGCCTCTTACGTCAAAGGCCAGGCCCATGGGGAATTGCAGCCCGCTCAAGGTGCGGTCAGACGTGGCATCGGCCAGCGGATTGATGAAGACCTTGACTTGCCCGTTCTTGGTGTCGGCCACGAAGAGGTTACCGGCCTTATCTACGGCCACGTCGTGGGGATTGAAAAAGCCGGCATAGACCTGCGCCGCGCTCTCGCCGTCGCTGAGGGGATAATCAAACCGCTGCACGCGGTTGTTCCAGATGTCCGTCACATAGACGTTGCCCAGGCCATCCACGGCCACGCCCAATGGCAAGCGGAATTTGTCGGTCGCCGTCGCGCCGGAGTCGGGGGTGCCCGTGCCGAGGGTGTTGAGGTCGGCCTGGCCGAGCACGGCATCGGGGACGCGCATCTCCGGCGTGCCGCCATACGCCCACAGCGGCCAGTGGTAGATCAGCACCCGCTGGTTGAATTCGTCCACCACGTAGAGGTTATCGGCAAAGTCCAGCGCCAGGCCGCGCGGGAAGTAAAACCCCTCGCGCTTGCCGTTGTTGGCCGGGTAATCTGCATTCGTATCCGCGGAACTGAAATCGGGTTGCCCCAACACCACGTCCGCCGTGGCCGGGCTGGGGTCGGTATCGGGATTGAAGAAGACCAGCACGCGGTGGTGGTAGGTGTCGGCCACGTACAGATTGCCGCCGGAATCGGTCGCCACGCTTTCAGGACCGCACAGCAGTTGCGCCGACGCGCCCAGGCCGCAGCCATCGTCATCGGGGTCGCCGTTAGATTGTCCCGTAGCGTTCACGCCGAAGGTCTTATCGGGCGCAGCGCCGCCGGTCATGTTGGCCGTGCTGGCCCAGGAATAGACTTTGCTTTCGGGGTAGGCCGCGGCGTACACCCGCCCGTTAGGTGCCACGGCGACGCCTGCCGGGCCGCCGAGGGCGCGCCGGGCGTCGGGCGTGGCCCCGGTCGCGGGTATGAACGCCACGGGCGCGGCGACGAGTTTGACGTCATCCACATACACCGTAGCGGCGAGGCCGCCGTTCTCCTGGATGTTGAGGCGCGCGATCTGGGTGGGGTTGCCCAGGCGGCTCAACGGGACGAGGATGCGCCGCCATTCGCCGGACGGCGTCCCGTTTCTGACGACCGGGCGGGTGCTGAACTCGTACGCCGGGCTCGCCGTGCCGCTGTCGCTCGGCTGCGTATAGACCGTGTAGAGGTCGCCGGAGATGCTGCCGTAGATCCAGAATGAAATCGCCGCGTAGCCCGTCGTGGGGATGGGGGTTTCGGTGCGGAAGGACAACCCGGCATAGTTTTGCGCAGGCGTGAAGGCGATAGATTTCGTGCCGCTATGCACAGGCGACGTGTTGTTGAAATCGCGGGTGGAGTCCCACGACCAGTCTTCCCAGCCCGCCGCTAGCGCGTCGTCGTAGATGGTCAGGTCTCTCCCGGCGAAGGAGGGGCGTGGGTCAGCGGCAAAAGACGGGATACTCGCTATCAGCACCAGCAGAAACATCATCCCAATGAACGGTACACGGCGAATCATAGTATATCCCCATTTTCCTGCGCACGATCACAAGCCATCGGATGAAATCCGACGGCTACGCGTCCGTGTCGTGTAGGGGCGCAGCATGCTGCGCCCCTACAATTATTCCTCACCGAAGTCGGGCCGGTGCTCCCAATCCACAGGCCCCACAGTGAAGCGGTAGCGCAGCCGGGGGAGCACTGTACCTTCTTCCGTCGTCCACGCGGCCCAGACGTCGTCCAGGCTGGCGGGCACGGTGACCTCTGCGAAGATGACGCTCTCTGTGTCTTGGGTCGCCATTGGTTGTCATTTCCAAAGAAGGTTCGGGGGCAGTTGACGGTGAAAGGTTCAGCCGTTGCGGAGGGAGGGGCATCTTGTGCAATAAGATCAAGGCAAGGACTGGGCAAGCAGCACAACGGTATAAGGCTCAAAGGAGTGATAATTGTCCGTTATCTCTGCTGGCTTTGGTCTTCCTTGAACCG
Organism: Anaerolineae bacterium; assembly: GCA_020853075.1. Taxonomy (GTDB): domain Bacteria; phylum Chloroflexota; class Anaerolineae; order JADYZS01; family JADYZS01; genus JADYZS01. The sequence goes on from JADYZS010000297.1 coordinate 7,381, forward strand.
TTGTTGCCTCGTTTAGCAAGAGGAGTAACGTCGTAAGAACCGTTATGTATTCGCTCTATTCGCTGCAAAATGATGTCATAGTAACGGCGGTTCACTTCAAAAGCGATGTAGTGCCTGTTATTGAGCAAGCAAGCGGCTATAGTTGTGCCAGAACCGGCAAATGGGTCTAGCACGAGCCCATTTTCTGGACAACTCGCCCTTATCATTCTCTCAATGATTTCAAGAGGCTTCTGGGTCGGGTGGTTCTCCCTCTCAGAATGTATCCTGTGAAGCCGGGACACGCTCCAAACGTCTTTGGGGTTATATCCAATCTCAAGCCATTTCTTACCTAGGAAAATAGACCTGCTTCTTGCCTTCTTAGTTTCCTCGTTATAAGGGATGCGCACAGCATCAAGGTCAAAGTAGTAGTCTTTGGTCTTTGTGAAAAAGCCGATGGTATCGTGAACAGAGCTATATTTGCGCGTGCTTCCGCCCATGCTCGGAACTTTCCTATCCCAAATGATCTCGTTCACCATGAACATTCTAGATTTAAGGAAGACAAAGATTTCGGGGCTGTATCTCCACGTCGTGAAGATGTAAAGGCTGCCCGTCGGCTTTATCTTAGGGATGACTAGAGACAGCCATTTTTCTGTCCATCTTAGAAATTCAGAGGAACCCTTTTTGTCGGAATCGTTTCCATAGTCTTTTCCCAACCCATAAGGTGGATCTGCGATGACTAAATCAACGCTAAGGTCTGGGATCGCAAGAATCCCTTCCAGGGCGTCTATGTTGAGAATGGTGTCAGTGAGATTCAGTTCGCTCATTCCAGAACAGTGGAGCGCAGATTTCCTCGCAAACAATTATAAGCCCAACCATCCGGCAAGTCAATCGCTCGCCCGCCCCAACAGCCACCCCACGGCGAACGAGGCCAGCATCACCCCCCAGACCCAGGTGAGGTCGGCTGCCGGTGGGGCGGGATATAGCCGCGCTGTCTGCCCCGAGCGCTGGAGGTAATAGGATGGATGGTTGCCGCAACAGAAGGTCAAGAGGCGGCCTACTCAAGAGGCGGGAGTCTATGCAATGGCTGGCGATTGGCTGCCAGTTCCCATAGAGCAAGTAATTCTTCCCGATGTTGCGATGCCCATTCGATGACCATGCCCATGGCGCGTGGGGGGAGGTAGCCACCGATGACGACCAACGTATGAATATCAATCACGGTTTTGTGCTCTTCGTATTCCGCATGAAAATGGGGCGGCGCATGATCGCCGAAGTACATCTTGATGCTGATGCCAAAGAAACGGCTAATTTCTGGCATACTGAGCCAACTCGCGTAACTTTGGGAATATGTCCTCCGGCCTTTTGCCGGTGATTTGCAGGTAGATGGCGTCCGGACACAGATCAACCTGATCGTTCCAGGCGATTTCACCCCCCAGCCCAATGTGGACTTTACGAAACTCCTGGTAGTCATTCCAGAGCGCAAAGACGCCATCGCCAACGTAATCAGACAGATCCACGATGCCTTCAGTCCCGTCGGAGTATTTGATCCAAAGCCGGTAGTTGTTGAGCGGTTTAACTTCTATGGGAGTAAACATAACCCATCCTCCAGTTTATTTACTTCTCCCCACAAGCCATTATAAGCCCGGCCATCCGGCACGTCAATCGCTCGCCCGCCCCATCATCCACCCCACGGCGAACGAGACCAGCATTACCCCCCAGACCCAGGTGAGGTCGGCCTCCAGCGGCGGCGGGCCGGGCTCGTCCGTCGGGTCCAGAGCGACCTGGTGGACGCGGTCGCGCTTGGCGACCAGGTCGTTGAGGTCATAGGCGATGTCAAGCGACCGGAGCCAGGACCGGAAATGCGAGTCGCCGCCGGTCTCCAACAGCCGCTGCATCACCGCCCTGAACTCGTCCACATCCTCCACGCGCCGGGCGAAGGCACTGTAGGTGCGCTTGCCTATCTGGACGGTGATGCGGGGATTGGCCTGGATGTTCCGGTACCAATCCGCCCGGCTTCCCCACCCGGAGCCCACATAGACCTTGCCGTTGACGACGGTGTAGGAGAGCACGGTGTAGCGCGGCAGCCCACTCTTGCGTCCCCAGGTGGTGAGCACCAGCATCGTGCGACCCAGGAGTGGGCCGAGGCCCATCCGCCACCAGATGAGGGGCGACTTGAAGAGCAGGCGGTCCAGCGTTTGTCTGGCGGGGTAGGTCATCGCGCCGGTCGCTTTCTGTTGGAAGGATGAGGACATGGCTACCTCCTTGACCTACTGGCAGCCTTTTGTCTCTGGGTCGTGTCCGTCTCAGCCGCCAAACGCCTTCTGAATCGCGGCCAGGATGCCAAAAAAGAGGCAGAGGCCTCCCAATCCGAGCAGCAGGCCGGCGATGGCCGCTGCCCGCGACCTGTTTGCTCCCAGTAACCCTCCGAACCCCAGCGCCGCCCCCACCAGGCCCAGGAACGCGCTGCTGGCTCCACAGACGAACAGCGCGGTGCCTCCCGCCCGGATCCAACCCTGCTGTACGCCCACCAGGGCACACAAGCCGATGCCAAACACCAGCGAAAGCGAGACGATGCCTAAGACGAGACTGGCCGAGCCCAGCGTGTTCGGTTGCTGGGGCGGTGGGGTATTGGTCATGGTTTTTACCTCTTCGCCTGCCGCCGGATCTCCTGCGCTTTCTCTATGTTCTGCGCGCCGGAGGTGACATAAAGAACCTTCACTGGTTCTTTGACGACGAAGCGCAGCCGCCGCCCGGGGAGCACCAACACGGTGTCGCCCGGCCCAACAGAGTAGTTGCCTTCATCTGTCTCCACCGTCGCCGTCCCTTCTACGATGTAGAAGGCATACGTTTCGGGGAAGGTGCCGTACTCCTCGTAGCCATCCTCCACGACCCAATGGCCGAGGACGAAGCCGCGCGCCGGGTCGGTGTAGAAGGCGTTGAAGTCGGAGCGCTTGAACTTGCCGATGATGCTGGTCATGTCCAGGGGGACATCGCCCCAACGGACGACGATGGGGATGTGGTTTGGCATAGTGAAGCCTCCTATTTATTTATCTCCACCAGCGTACCCTTCTGCGCCGATTCCACGATAGCCAGCGCGACCTGGGTCGTGTGGTACGCTTCTGCCAACGTTCCTAGCGCGGGCGGCTCGCCCGTTGCCACGCAGCGGGCGAAGTAGGCGAACTCGTTGCGCAGCGCGCCAGTGATCTGCCCGGCGACCTCGGGCAGAAGGTAGAAGTCGGGGCTGCGGGTCGCGCCGGACGTCCACACCCAGAAGGCATCGGTCGGGTCGCGCATCTGGGCCGTGCCTTTGGTGCCGATCACTTCCAACTGGTTATCCTGATCCCAGTCGGCGGCGGTGCCAGCGGGGAGATGCCAGACCTGTTCAATGACGCCCACCGCGCCGTTGGCGAACTCCAACGTGGCCCACCAGGTGTCGGTGGTCTTCCATTCGTTGTGGCTGCGACCTACGGCATAGACGCGACGGACGCGTGACCCCGCCAGCCAGAGGAGCATATCCACCGTGTGGATGCCCGGCTCAATGATGAGGGGCCACCGTTGGAAGCGCGGCCAACTGAGATACTGGTTGCCAATGTTGCGCCGCCCGTAGAGCGAGACGATCTCGCCCAGTTCGCCCGCGGCGATGCGCTGGTGGATCATGGCGCGGCGGGGGTCAAAGCGCTCAATGTAGCCGACCATCACCAGGCGGTTAGCCGCGGCTGCCGCCCGCACGATAGCATCCGCCTCCTCTATACGCGCGGTCAAGGGCTTTTCAATGAGGACGTGCTTCCCCGCGGTGAGCATGGTCTGCGCGACCTCCACATGGCGGGCTAAGTCCGTCACCACATAGACGGCTTCCACCTCTGGATCGTTGGCAAGGTCGCGCGGGTCGGCGTACCACCGGCGCGCGCCGTACTTGCCGGCGACCTGCTGTGCCCGTTCGCCGTTGCGCGAGGCGACGCCCACAAGGTCGTACTCTGCCATAAGGCTCAACGTCCGCACGGCCACCTCACCGAAATTGCCTAGCCCTGCGACCCCGATGCGCACCGGCTTCATGGTGATACCTCCGCCAGCGCGACGCGCGGCTCCACTCCTTTGTTGACCACCCAGCGCGGCCAGCGGCCTTCCAACACACGGCAGGCGGCGTCGCAGGCCAGCCGCTTGATCTCGGCGGTGCTCTCTTCGGAATAGCCCGCGCAGTGGGGTGTCAGGATCAAATTAGGCGCGTCCAGCAGAGGATCGCCCGGAGGAACCGGCTCGTGGGCCTGCACGTCCAGCGCGGCCCCGGCAATCCATCCTTCGCGTAGTGATTTTGCCAGGGTGGCCTCATCCACGACACCGCCGCGGCTGGTGACGACCAAGTGGGCCGCCGGTTTCATCAGGCGAAGTTGCGCTTCGCCGATCAGCCCGCGCGTCTCCGGCGTCAGGGGCGCGTGGACGGAGACGAAATCAGACGTGCGCAGCACCTCGTCCAGCGTCGTCAGGCGGACGTTGTACTCCCGGCCAGTTTCCGGCGCAACGTAAGGGTCGTAGGCGGTGACCTGCATGCCGAAGGCCGCTTGCATCTTCCGGGCGACGGCGCGGGCGATGTTGCCGAAGGCGACAAGCCCCAACACCTTGCCGCGCGGGTTGTGCGCGGGGATGAGAGGTGTCCAGTCGTACACGCCGCGCCGGATGGCCGCATCCAACGGCACGACCCGGCGCAAGGAGGACAGTAGCAGCGCGATGGCATGGTTCGCGACGTCGTCTACCGCGGCCAGCGGGATGTTGCTGACGACGATGCCCCGCTTGGTGGCCGCGGCCAGGTCCACGCTGTCGGTGCCGATGCCATAGACGGTGACCAGGCAGCAGCGGGGCATCTGATCCATCAACTCGGCGCTGACGCGCCAGCTGATGTTGAGGAGGACGTCGCAACGGTGCAGGAGGTCGTCGGAGACAGTGTCGGTATCGCCTTCAATGATCGTCAGTTCGGCATCGCGGGCCGAAAGTTCTGCCTTTTCATAGTCATAAGGCTCGTAGCCGGGGTAATGGCTTAGAAGGACGTGGTAGCGTGGCATCTTGCTCCTCGGTTGGCCGGATAGTTCCAAAATAGGCGCCAGCGGATGCCTTTGGCGTAGCCTGCAGGCGGCTGCCGTGTACGCCTGGCGTACGCGACAGGTGGACGCCGCCCCGCGGGGTCGGCTTGCACCGCCGAGTACAGCTGAGGGTGCATAGCGACGGATTAACAGATGATCGCTGCCACCGAGAGCCATCCGCTAATCTGCTACCTATCCGCTGACTATGGCAGATCTCAGAATGACGACCAGGGTTATCCCAAGTTGTCAGGGTGTGAAGGGGATAAATTCCCCCTGGCAGGGATAGCCCAACGTGCCCCACATCGTCCGCCAGCGCGGGGCGATGACGATGCCCGCGGCAGAGTGGAGTTCCGCCGCGCCGTGCTGGCAGATGGCCCCGCTCGCGGCGTGGTCGCGCAACACATTCTGCAACCCCGCGCAGGTATGCTCTACCTGCGGCGCCAGGTGTAGCAGGTTGCGGTAGCGGGCCCCGCTGTTGCCGATCAATTCGCCGTAGCCGTACTTCTCGGCCAGGTCGGCGTCGCCCATCATCCCCCGCGTCTCGGCGCAGATGGCATGGTTGGTGTGCAGGAGGAGGTCATCCTGGTTCTGCGTCCGGCGGATGGCCTTGCTCCCCGGCAGCATCTCTATAAGGGCCAGGTCGCCCGCGTCGTCGGCCAGGAGGAGCGTCGCCCCCCATTTGGCGACCTCGTACTGCGAGAGGAGGCCTAACGCCTGGGTTACGGTCTCGCAGGGGGAGAGAAACGCCATATTGATTAACGCCATGACGCTGACGCCGCCCGCGACGCGGGCGCGGCCCACCAGCCCGGAGCAGACGTGGCCCAGGCCCGCGGCGGTGACACCGGCCTCCGTCCAGATCGTCCCCATGCTGACGTAATGAACGTAAGGTTGGCCCTCTTGGGGCACCACCTTCTGCACGAAGAGGAACTCCCGCTCGCTCTCCTTCAGGTCAACCGTCTTGGCGATGAGGGGGCCGTCGGGCGAGGCGGCCACGCCGATGTTGGAGCAATGCGGCGCGCGCTCGCCGACGATGTCGGCGTAGAAGTTGAGCAGGAGCACGTCGTGGTAGGGCATCCCGGCCCCATCGGCGATGCCCCGGATCTCGGCCAGGAGGTTGGGGAAATGAGGCCGGTGCGCCGCTTCCGTCTCGTCCAGGAGGAGGTCTATCTCCGCGGCGGGCGTGCCGGGGAAGTGGCAATAGACGTCGTAGCAGCGGCGTACCTGCGGGGCAAAGGTTTGCCCGTGCTGGTAGCCGACTTCGTAGGGTGTGCCGGAACACTCAAGGAAGCGCATGGTGTGAACCTCGTTCAGTGTGTTTCGGATATCCTCACGCCCACTCTTCCAGACGGAAGTTCTCGGCAAATGGATTGAGGAAGTACACTCCCTCTATCATTGCGGTGTGACTGAAATCCTCGCTGAAAACCACCGAGATTTGATTCAACCGGGCTGCGGCCCAGATTTGGGCATCCCAGAAGTTGAGAGAGTGGTCACGTACACCCCGTGCTGCCTCTAACACGATCAGGCCAGTCATATCTAAGACTGCGCAGGCCTGTAGGTAGTTCTGGATTCGTTCAAGGGCTTCGCTTGCGCTTAAAGGAGAGACAATCTTCCGAGTTACAGTAACAAAGAACTCTCCTAATACCTGGGCGCTGATTACCCCAGTGCCGGCCTCTATCAGATGATCCAAGACTGCCAGGGCTTGCCGCTGCTTCTCCGGCGCGGAGCGGTCATAGGCATAGACCAGGACATTTGTATCTACGAAGATCTTACCGTTCATAGAGGTCGTCCCGCTGCCAAGTTCGGCCACCGGGGACAGGGCCTTGCTCAATAAGGTAGGCAATGAAAGCGCGTTCCTCTTGCCAGGCCTTGAGATTGCGCCCACGGGTCCGGAACCGCTGGGTATGCTGGTCAATGGCCTGGCGGATGATCTCCGCTGCGCTTGCGCCGGTTTCTCTGGACAGCTGTTTGAGGACTGTGTCCTGATGAGATTCGATGTAGATTTGCTTGCGCACTTTCGTAGCCATTTTCTCTCCTGTGCCCGCTATGGTATATACATCATATTATACATCATATCTGACTGGGTGCAAATAGCGATTTTCACGATACTGTGTCCTCCTACAGATACTTCCTGAAGAACGCGAATGCCTTGTTTCCGGCGAAGCCATGAGGCCCAGGGTGGACGTCGGCCCAGAGTTTGTCTGCCATGCCCGCGGCCTGGTAAATGCGCTTGACTCCCTCGTAGCCAACCAACAGGTCTTGGATGGGGAAACAGTTGTCGTAGATGCCCATCTCAATCAGGAGGGGCCGCGGCGCGATAAGCCCGGCGATGTCATCCGTATCCAGATAGCGGTAGATGCCTGGCACGATCTGCGAGCCGCAGAAGTTGGCATCCTCAATGCCAAACCGGCGCCAGGGATTGACGTAACAAATGATGTCGGCGGCCTTGATGCGGGGTTCGGCGGCGGTGGCGAAGGTCGTCATCGTGCCACCCTGCGACAGCCCCATCATGCCGATGCGGTCTTTATCCACCTCAGGCCGCGTCTCCAGGTAATCTACGCAACACATCATATCCCAAATGTTGAGGGTCAGCGTGTTGATGCCCAGCAGAGTCCCCTTGACGTAGTTCACGTTGCAGGGGTCTCTACCCGGAAAAGGATCGCGCCCGTCTCGGCGCTCCCCGAAAACGCGCAGATCGGGGGAGATGGTCAGGAAACCGGCCTTCGCCATCTGCTCGCCGTAGTTGTAGTTGTGCTGCTCCATATTCGCGATGTGCTCACGGCTGGAGCGCACACCCGCCACCGGATCTTTGCCAAAGGGGCCGTGCCCGTGGCTACAGATGATCGCGGGGTTGTTCTTGTCCGGCTTCATGGTCTTGGGCCGCAACACCTGGCAAGGGACGGACATGAATTCCTCGGAGTCAAAAACCACCCGCTCGCGGATCAGGTCGCCATCCTCCACCGACGATTCTACTTCCGCCTGTAAAGGTACTTTGGGTGGGAAAGGCCCCAGGAGTTCCCTGAATTTGTCCGCCGCCTCTTGCTGCCAGGCGATCCAATCCGCGTGAACCGTGCCTTTGAACTTCAGCAGCGGCTCGTGGTTCTCGGTGATCTTCTCCCAATAGACTCGCATGGAGAAATTGCGCGTATGTTTGGACACGATGCCTCCCGTCATTGTGGTTCGCATAGCGATACGTGCTTATAGAGATGCCTGGTGGGGTCTCTCTATGCCAGTGCCCGCCCTCATCCCCTATGACTACGTTCAGGAAACAATGGTTCGGCACATCCCGGCCTCTTTATCCTGTTGACCGGGGTTTCCCATTTCTGTTTGGTCACGATGTAGGCCATCATAGCGCCGTATGCCACAGGTTAAACCGTATTTATCCCAAATGCAAATGTGGCTATCTTGGGCTGAGGTGATGGGCGAGACCGCTGACAAGGCTTCTGAGGGCCTATCCGGCGGCGGATGCCTTTTTTTCAGGCCTGATAATTGATAAAAAGGCCGGGTTAGTACGATAACCGGCGTGAAAGACGGCGGCCGGTGAAATAATATCCCAATTTCCCGGTGGAATAATGTCGGCAGGGATACACCGTCATTTTTTCAGATGGTATGGCACATCCACGATCGCCCGGTAGAGACCAAGTCGCCGACGACGGTAGAGAAGCGCGGCTCGGATCAACCAGGCGGTCCGGTTGTGAAGCAGGGTATGCCACCAACGGGCCGGGATGAACTCGGGCAGGACTACTGTCGCCTGTTGGCCGTCGTTTTGTTGGCGATCTAGTTCTTCAATGCAGTCTATCAAGGGACGGACGAGGGAGCGATAAGGCGAAGGCACGACAATCAGCGGCACTTCCGGCCACCAACGTTCCCATTCCTCGCGTATACGCTCGCCTGCTCCCGGCTCTAATTCCACATACACTGCTGTTACGCTCCGGCAGATACTCAACGCGTAGGACACCGCGCTGATCGTGCCGCGGTGGACGCCGGAGATGGGCACGACCACGCGCGGGGGTGGGGGCGGTTTAATATCGGGCGGCAAGCCGAGCAAAGAGAGTTCGCGTGCGACCTCACGATAGTGAGCGCGAATCTGGAGAAAGGCCAGCACGATCAACGGCAGTACGATGATCGTGAGCCAGGCCCCTTCTACGAACTTGTTTACGACGACAACGACCAGCGTCACTGCCGTTACCAGCGCCCCGAGGCCGTTGAAGAATGTTTTTAATCGCCAGCGTCTGCCCCGCTCCCGTCGCCAGTGTAGCACCATGCCGGACTGGGAAAGGGTGAAAGCCAGAAACGCGCCCACGGCGAAGAGGGGAATCAACGAGTGAGTATCGCCGCGGAAGGCAATAATCAAGATTGCCGTCCCCGCGGCCAGGGCCAGGATCCCGTTGGCAAAGACCAATCGGTCGCCCAGGCCGGTCAATTGACGCGGCAGAAACCCATCTTTCGCCAGAATCGCCGCCATGCGGGGGAAACCGGCGAAACTGGTGTTCGCCGCCACGGTCAAAACCAGCACTGTGGACGTCTGAATCAAGAGATAGGCTGGCCCGCTGCCCAATAGCCGCCTTGCCAACGCGGAGAGAATCGTCTCTTGGGGACCGGCGACGACGGCGAATGCCTGGGTCAAGCCGATACTGCCCAGGAATAGAAGCCCCATCAGAAGGGCCATAACGATCAGTGTGCGCCCCGCGTTGCGCGCCTCGGGTGGCTTAAAGGCGGGCACCCCGTTGCTGATGGCCTCAATTCCGGTCAGGGCCGTGCAGCCAGTGGCGAACGCGTGGAGCACCAGAAACATCGTCAACGGCTGGCTGGGCGGCGGGGCCACTGCGGCCAGATTCCCCGGCCCTTCGGCCCGCAGCCGGATGAGGCCGTAGGCCAGCATAGGCAAATAGGAGAGGAGGAAAAGATAAACCGGGATAGACATCAGCGTACCTGTCTCCTGCAGCCCATGCAAGTTGACCAGGGCGATCAGCAACAGCAGCAGGAGCGCGATAGGCACGCGGTAAGGCCACAGAACGGGAAAGGCGGAGGCAATGGCCGCCACACCGGCGGTCAGGCTGACCGCCGCGGCCAAGAGGTAGTCTATGAGCAACGCTGCCGCGGCGACCAACCCCGGTAAAGTGCCCAGGTTACTGCGCGCGACGATGTATGACCCGCCGCCCGACGGATAACCGTGCATCGTCTGGAAATAGGAAAGGGCTACGATGCCCAGGACTATCGTGATCGCCAGCCCGACCGGCAAGCCCAGGCTCAGGCCAGCGCTACCGGCGACGACCAATCCCAGATAAATCTCCTGATTCGCATAGGCAAGTGACGAAAGCGCGTCCGGCGAGAAAGCCGCCCGCGCGCGGATCTTGTTTAGTCGTTTGTGGCCCAGTTGGTGTGTGGGGAGCGGCGGGCCAATCACCCATTCTTTGACCCGGTTTAGCACTCTTCCTCCTATCCCAAATAAAGATAGACCTCTGAATCAGATCGTCCACTCCCGGTAATCGCCGCAGCCATAGCCCTCGGCGACCAGCATCGTCCGCCGCCGGGGCGCGAGGATGATCGCCAGAGCCGTGTGCAGGTCAGCCTGGCCGTGCTGGCAAATCGCGCCCGGCTCCGTGTGGTCCCTGAGCAAATTCTTCAGCCCATCCACCGAAGGTTCTATCTTTGGGGCGAGTCTGGCCCCATTCGCATAGCGATAAAGGCTGTTTTCCCAAAGGCCGGGGTGGACTGAGGCATATTGGGCAACGGCCATGAGGTCTTTGGTCTCCGGCAGATGGGCGTAATTGGTTCGCACCAGGGGTTCAGAGCGGGAACGTTGCACACCGCGGGCCGTAGGGTAATCCTCAACCATCACGACTTCTTCGGACGAAGGATCGGCCAGGGCCAGGGTGAGCCCCCAGCGCAAGAGGGGTTGGCGTTCGCTGAGGTCTAGGGCCTCGTCCACCGTACCACATTGGTCTAACAGCAGGCGCAGAAAGAGGCAGGAAGGGATTCCATCTAAATCTTCCGTTTTCCCCGGCACCAGTCCGGTCATCACCTGGGCCAGGCCCGCGCGGTTGATGCCGCCGATGGCCCACAGCGTACCGGCAAACGCGTAGTAGATTGAACTGTATCCCTCGCCCTCCGGCAATTCTGCCCGAAAGAAGGTCTCCAACCCTCGCTCGGCCAGGCTCACGTCGTCGGTCTTCGCCAGGAGGGGGCCATCGGGCGTGCGCGGCAGAGCGATGCTGGTGCAGTGCTTGAGAGCCACGACCTGGGCATCGTAAAAGACGTTGAGAAGGAGGATATCCTCATAGGGGAGGCCCGCACCCGCGGCGATCCCTTCCATTTCCCCCACCAGGTTGGGGCATCGCCTGCGCAGTGTGCCGTCAATCCGCCACGCCTCGCGGCGGGTCGCTTCCTCGGTGGATGGTGGGAACTGGAAATAGAGGCGGATCGCCTTCTCTACCAGATCGCCTGCCTGCTCGCCGTGCTGTTTGCCGCGCTCGTAGGATGTCCCGCGCATGGTTACTTGCCTGAACACCGATACCCTCTTCTTGCGAGATCATTCGCGTAGCCGTGAGGACCTTGAACGCTGGTACAGGTGGTTAGATTTCTGCCATCTTGGGAACCGAATGGCGCAACCGGACGGCATTATAGCACAAACTTCACACCAAAGACAGTCGCCTGATGGAGATAGGGCCTTTTCATTTTCGGTTCAGGCACTAACCGTCGGTTAGAAACCGACGGCATGTGGGCTAAAAACCCGCTTTGCGGGTTTCCGGCAAAGATAGCCGTCGGATTTTATCCGATGGCGAACCCACTACGCGAGAATGAAATGACCCCCTGATGGAGATACCTACCCCTGTCTATCCCTCTGACGGGAGTCGTATTTTCTGCGCCATTCGTCCCCTTTCTGACGCCGTTCAGCCGCTACAAACGCCTTTTGGCGAAAATATGTTGCAGACGCATTTCATTTCTGATAGGATGTGAGTATAGAATAGATAGGCGGAAAGGGTCACTATGAACGTCATTGAAGTTGAGAATCTGACACGGGCGTTCAACGGGCTGCGGGCAGTGGATGGCATCTCGTTCACTGTGGGAGAAGGCGAGATATTCGGCTTTCTGGGGCCGAACGGCGCAGGGAAGACGACCACTATCCGTGTGCTGACCGGCCAGTTGCGCCCTACGGCGGGAAAGGCGCGCGTGGCAGGTTGCGACGTGGTGCGCGAGCGAGAGGAACTGAAGCCCCGCATCGGCGTCGTCTTTGAGCAGCAAAACCTGTACGAGCGGCTGTCGGGGCGCGAGAACTTGGCCTTCAGCGCGCGGCTCTATGGCGTGGACGGGCAGCGGATAAACGAAGCGCTGGAGCAGGTGGGGCTGCGAGAGCGGGGGAAGGATCGCCTCCAACACTACTCCAACGGCATGAAGCAACGGCTCCTCATCGCCCGCGCGCTTCTTCATCGCCCCAGCGTCCTCTTTCTGGACGAGCCCACGCGCGGGCTGGACCCCACCATGGCGCGGGAAATTCGCGGCCTGGTGGCCGATCTGGCGCGGCAAGGGGTGACGATCTTCCTGACGACTCACTACATGGAGGAGGCCGACCAACTCTGTAGCCGGGTCGCCTTTATCAACCAGGGGAAGATCGTGGCGCTGGATACGCCGGCGCGGCTGAAGATGATCCACGGTGACCGTTGTGTGCGGGTGATGCTGGCAGGCGGAGGGAGCCTGAGCCTCTCTCTGGATGACGCCACCGATGGGCGCAGGCTGGGCGAACTGGCCGCGGCGGGCCAGGTTCTCACCCTCCACTCCGCCGAAGCGACCCTGGAAGAAGTCTTTATCCGTTTGACCGGAAGGAGGCTGGTAGAATGAACTGGCGTATAATTTTGGCGATTGCCCGGAAAGACATCGTGGATGCCTTCAATAACCGCTACGTCCTCTTCGCCATCTTGATGCCGATTCTCATGTCGCTCCTCTTCCGCCTGGCCTTTGGCAACGTGGATAGCGACCGGATAGGAAGGCTCAACGTCGCCGTCCACGATCCGGGCAACTCGCGCCTGGTGGCGGCCCTGCGGAATTCGTCTGACGTCAACCTATCGCAGTTCGGTGATCTGGCCGACATGCGGGCAGCCGTGAAGGGGAGCATCGTGGGCGGGCTGGCGGTGCCGGCCGGCTTTGACGACGCGTTGCAGAAGGGTGAGCAGCCGGAGGTGGCCGTCTATCTGAATCCGCGCAGCGGCGGCGGCGAACGGGCCACCTTCCGGCTACTGGTGACCGAGCAGGTGTGGGCCCAGGTCAATCAACCCTTCCCGGCGCGCATCACTTTGGTTGATGCAGGGACTGCGCCAGTGTCCGGCTTGATGAGCGGCGGCGAGTTCCGCTTAGACCTCTACCTCCTGGTGATGCTCCTGGTTATGGCCTTGTCTATGACCGGCGTCTTCGCGGTGCCGCTGCTACTGGTAGAGGAAAAAGAGAAGAACACATTGCAGGCTCTGTTGGTATCGCCAGCCGGGCCCATAGAAGTCGCGCTAGGTAAAGCCCTGACCGGCCTCTTTTATAGCGCCCTCATCGTTGGCATCTTGGCCGTCCTGAACCGGGGCTGGGTGGGCAACTGGCCGGTGAGCGCGCTGGCCGTGCTCCTGGGGGCGTTGTTCATGGTAGCCTTGGGGCTGCTGATGGGCGGCATCTTCCGCACCACGATGCAGGTGAACACCTGGTCAAGCATCGTCATGCTGGCCCTGCTGATGCCGAGTTGGCTCACCGTGTTGCCGGTCCCCCGCGCCCTGGAGACCGTCTTCCGTCTCATCCCGTCCTTCTACATGGTGGAGCCGTTGCAGTTGGCCCTGGCCGGTGAAGCGTCGCTGGCGAAGGTCTGGGTCAACCTGATGATACTGGCTGGCTGTGTCGCCGTCGCCTTCGCCGCCGTGGTCTGGACGTTAAGGCGGGAGGATAGGTAGAGGAGCATATCAGGCCCCCGGCCTCTTGAGGATCGTCGGCAGATAGCGCCGCTCGCCGACGAAGATGGTCACGCTGACGCTCCCTTCCTGGCCGTCGCTGTCCAGCGCGGTCAGCGTGATGGTGTGGTCGCCGTAGGGCAACATCGCCTCCACCTCGCGCCCGCTGCCGAGGTCCTGGTTCCCGTCCAGCGTCCAGCGCATACTGTCCCCGCTGAGTGGCCCATCTTCTATGTCGCTGGCCGTGCCCAGCAGGTTCACCGCCCCTACCGGCTGCACGCTCCCCGCCAGGGGGTTCAGGATGACGGCCAACGGCGGCGAGCCCGGCACGGTGAAGTTGCCGTCGGAGTCGTCCTGCGCGGTGTGGAAACCATCGTTGGCGACCACCCGGATGCGCCCTTCCTGGCTGCCGGGGAAGGTCGCCAGGGTCTCAACGGTCAAGGTCGTGGTGACGACGCCGATTGCCACCGCGCGCCACGATGCGCCGCTATCGCTGCTGTACAGGACGTTGAAGGAGAGCGGGTCGCCGTCCGTGTCCGAGGCCTCCCAACGGATCTCGTCGCCCACCTTCAGCGTCTCGCCGCCGTTGGGCCAGATGACCCGCACCTGGGGCGGGTTGGCGCTGGCGGGCCGCTCATCCAGCACCTTGTTGCCGTAGCGCAGTTGCACCCGCGCCGTCCCCTGCTCCATCGGCACCAATTCCAGGAAGGACCGCACCGGGCTCTCGTCGTCATCGCTCACCAGGTAGATCTCGTGGGGCGTCCCCAACGTGTTCCCCTGGGCATCCGTTTGCGCCAGAAGGAAGGGCTCCGCGTTGTGCAGAGCAAAGGGCGAAGCGGCAAACCCCAATTTCTGGGCTGCCTGTTCCACCGCGTCGGGGAAGGGCTGGTTCACCTGATAGACGTGGGTGAAGTAGCCCGTGCCCTCGGTGATGGTCACGATGCCGCCCGCGGCGATGTAGGCTGTGGCATTGCGCAGACGGGCCACGGCCTGGGGGTCGGCGAAGGCGACGGGGTCGGCCAGGACCGCCGTCGCCAACTGCTCCTCCGGCGGTTCCTGGGCCGTGAAAAGGCCGCAGGCGATGCCGTAGGCGGGAAGGAGTTTGCAGTACTCATAGGGAGAAATCCAGCGTGGCCGCTGGTAGCCCAGGAGGGGGAAAGCCTGGTTGGGTGACGCGGCGGAGGGGCTGTTGCTGAGGACGGTGGGCGCGCTCAGGCCCCACGACCCATAATAGACGTCAAAGCCGTAGTAGCCCGCCGCGTCCACCGCGGAGAGGCTGCAATTGGGGAACGGCCAGGGATAGTTGGGGTCCACCTCGCCGCCGCCCGACTCGCCGCCGCTGCAATTGATGTGCCTCAACCCCTTGTTATGGCCCAACTCGTGGGCCATGCTATTCCCGCCCGTGATGTACCAGGCGGGCCAGCCGTCGTTGCTGTTGCGCATTTTGGTCCACGAGTTCCAGCCGGGCCGGTTGCCCATGCCCAGCCTCCCGTCGGCATCCAGGCTATCGTGTACCATCCCCATCCAGTGCAGGTTGCTCACCCAGTCCGATGTCCAGAAATTCTTCCATTCCACCGCACCGAGGATGGCGGAACGGCCTGCGCCGGTAGAGACGTCCCACTCGCTATAGAAGGGCCAGCCGTGGAAAGAGGGGTACTCCGGGCTCTCGTAATACCACCAGTTCAGTTCGGCGATGGGGTGGAAGCGATAGATATTCCACAGCATCGTCGTGAAATCGGCGTTGGTCGCATAATAGACCAGGGCCGGGTTGTCGCGGTTGCCGTAGTTGTGGATGTGCAACGGAACCATCACCAGGTTCAGCGGGTTACCGGCGCGGAAGGTCACGATGCGAGTGAGGTCGTTGTTGGCGTAGTTGGATTCGGGGATAGCCTGCGTGTAGTTGACCTCAACCCGGAAGGAGACCGTGCCGGAGCGCCATTCGGGAGGAATGTAGAACCAGAAACTATCGTTGAGGTTGACGCGGTTGCCGCCGTCGGTGCGCACGGTGACGAAATTGTTGGCGCCGCGCGGCGAGCCGGGCAACTCCACGCCGCCGCGGAAGGCGCGGATGCGCGCGTACGCTCCCCCTATATTGTACAGCGTGCTGCGCACGTAGGCCCGCGCCCGCGTCCAACGATCCTGCACCAGCGGCATACTGTTGCTCTGGTTCTGGATGCCCTGGGTGATCTCCAACGCCGTTACCTGGATGTCGGTGCGGGGCGTGGGTGTCGGTGTCCGGGTCGGTGTGCGCGTCGGGGTGCGGGTGCGGGTAGGGGTTGGCGTGCGGGTGGGTGTAACGGTAGGAGTAGGCGTCTCCGTCGGCGTCCCCAGCGGGTAATCCGGGAAATTGACGACGGTGACCGCATTGGCAGAAACGGTCGCGGTAAGGACGTTTAGAGTGGAAGTCCAGCCGGGCGGGTCTGTCTCGCTGACCTCGTAGAGTCCCGGCGTCAGATTGGCGAAGCGGTAGGCGCCATCCTCGTCTGTCAGCCACTGGCGCACGACCTGGCCGTTGAACCTGGCGACGACGAGCGCGCCGGCCAACGGGTCTTCTCCGGGTTGATAGACGCTGTCGCCGTTCACGTCCCAAAAGACCAGGCCCTCCAACGTGCCAGTGTCCGGAGTGGGCGTCACCGTGGGTGTCGCTGTGGCCGTTCCGGACGCGTAGGGCGCAAAGTAGAGATCGTCTATAGACTCCGAGAGCGCGGTCTGTCCATAATCAAGAGTAATCCTGGCGATGCGGCCTAGCGCATCGTAGATGCCGATGAATTCGGTATGTGGCTCCGGTACCGGCGTGTTGCCGACCTGGCAAATGACCACGCCGTTCGCGTCGTACGCCGTCAGCACGCCGGACGGCCCGATACCTTCTCCGTTCCCCACCCAGAAGCCTACGTGGGTCTTCGGGTTGTCAAAAAAGATAACCATCGGCACGCCGGTACTGGTGTTGGGGAAGACCGCGTTGTTGATCGCGACATTCGGAGGCGACTGCGCCTCGGCGGGTTCGTTGCCGTAGATGATTGCCCGGTTGGTGGCGCCGACCTCAAATCTGGCGCCGAAGGACAGCTGGTAAGAATTGCCGATGACCGCAGCATTAGGCAGGTCGTCAAACCTGATCAAGCCGGGCGCTGGAATCTGAGTGGGGCTGAAGATCTCCTGACATGACGGTTGGGCTAAGGCTTTTGCTGGATGAACGCCCGCCCCCCAGGAGGATGCTGCCAGGGTGAGGATCGGTATGGCGATCAGAAGCAGCAGCAGAGCAGGCACACGCCAGGCTCGTCCGTTGCCATTCGCGATAGAATTCATGGCCTTCCTCCTTAAGTGTGTTGCGTATCCATACAACTGCGCTATGTTGAGTACGCTGGGCATGTGGGCGAAAAGAGTAGTAGGGGCGCAACTAATTGCGCCCCTACGATGATCAACAACCAGATACAGCCCTACTATCAGCCCTCAGCGCTTGTAGGCCAGCGGCAGATAGATGTTGAACTTGGTTACCGTCACCCGCACCGGCACGACTACGCTCTGGCCGGGCACGGCGGAGCTGGTCAGGGTGATGTCCGCCGTGTGGACCCCTTCCGCGAGGCCCGTGTTCTTGAACGAGACAACGATGTCCTCCGGCGTCATGCCCGACGTGGCACTCAGTTCCACCCATGGCTCGCTGGCAACGGCGTTCCAGGCGATGGGGTCATTCACATTCTGGTTTTCAATCGCCAGGGTCGCGGTGACGACACCGCTCACCGTATCCAGAACGATAGTAGATGGTGCAACTTGCAGCGCGTCCGGCAAGGTGGGCAACTTCGTCGGGTCGCCGATGACTGTCACCTGCACCGTGTCGGTCCCGATGCCGCCCTCGCCATCATCGGCGCGGAGGGTGATGGTGTGGATGCCCTCGGTCAGGGTGGCGATGCTCAACTGCGCGCCGTTCCCCAACGCACCGTCAATGCTAGACGACCACTGCAACTGGCTGTCGCCCATGTCGCCGGTGTCCACGTCGTAGGCGGTGCCTTCCAGGTTGAGCGTCTGGCTGATGCCGATGGTGACGTTGCTGCTCGGCTCCGTGATGTTCACCTGCGGCACGCGGTTGGGCACGGTGAAGGGGCCGTCGGAGGTGTCGCTGGCGGTGTGGATGCCATCGCTGGCCCACACGCGGAAGAGGCCCTGCGCGCCATCGCTTTTGACGATGTTGCTGGCGTTCAGGGCGATGCTCCTCTCCGGGATGTCCTGCGCGATCATTTCCCAGGATGCGCCGTTGTCGGGGCTGTACTGGACGTTGAAGGTGAGCGAGTCGTTGTCGGGGTCGCTGGCCGTCCAGGTGACGGTGATGGCGTTGCCGCTCAGGATCTCGCCACCGTTGGGTGAGGAGATGGTGACGGTGGGCGAGGCTGCGCCCGCGTTCACGCTCTTGAGGAGCGCGCCGCCCGGCCCTTCAATATCCACTTGCGTCGTGCCCGCCACGTAAGGAACCAGTTCGCTGATGAAGAGCAACTCCACGTCCCGTTCCTGGTTGGGCTGATCCTGCCGCTGCGGGCCGCCATCGGCCGCGTCGGGCGTGAAGGGGTAGCGGGCCAGTTCGGCCCCGCTGGCGTTGCGCAGGACGATGGCGTAGGGGCCGGGGACACGCGGCTCCACGTCGCCCGCGTCGGGGATGACGAAGAGGGAATTGAGGGTGACTTCCTGTGTCGCCGCGTCAATGGAACCCATGACCAGCAGGCGTGCAGTCTGGTCTATCAGGCGGCGGTCGGCAGGCGAGGCGGCAACGGGGTTGGTCTGGAGGAAGGTCATGATCCCCTCGTAGGTGAAGTCACCGAGCCACTCGTTGTCGCAGTAAGTCATCACGTCTGTCCAGGTGGGACCGTAGATGGCACGCGTGCTGATGTCAAAGCCGTAGATGGCCGAGTTGCCTGATAGGACCGGGCTGATGCGGCCACCGGGATATGGATAACTGGGGCCGCCCACCGCGCCGCAGAAGTTGGCGTGGCCGCGGTTATAGGAGTGGCCCAACTCGTGCCCGCCGTACCAGTCGCCGTAGGAGCCGTCAAAATCCCAGCCCCAGGTGCCGGTGCCCGTAGGCCCGGAGGAGGTGAAACTGGGAACCCCCGAACAGCCGCGCATGAAGCCGCCCACGTCGCTGACCATGCCGTAGTAGTGGGTGCCGAACGGTATCGTGCCCCAGTTCCAGAGGATGTCCCACACCTTCTTGCTCCAGAGGACTGAGTTGACGGAGCCGCACGAAGGTACGCCGCCAAACGGGAAGATGTAGTGGAAGTAGTCGCGATACCAGACCTGGAGGCTGTTGAGCGGGTAGGCGCGCCGCAGCCAGTCGGATAACTGGGTGGCGTGACCTAGCGATGGGTAGTAGATATTGCCACCGAGGAGATAGCCGACGCGATAGACGACCAGGTGCACCGTCGGAACCGTCTCAAAGGAGACGGTGGTAGAGATGTCGTTGTTCCCGTAGTTCGTCTCTTGCGGATCGCGGTTGCGCCACCAGGTGACAGGATTCAGATAGGCGGTGAGGGATACCGTTCCCTCTTTGAAGCCCGCAGGCAACTCAAAGAGGAAGGAGTGATTCAGCACCGCGCGGTCTGGGAAGGGACGCACGTTGATGGCGCCCCAAAGGCCATTGATCGGATAAAGCCAGACGACACTGCCGCCGCGCTGCGCCCGCAGCATGGCGAAAGTGATGGGCATGCCGCTGGACGAATGAACGTGGAAGCGGACGAAGGTGCGTTTGTTCCGCACCAGGCGCACGCTGTTGTTCAGGTCTTGGGTTCCCTGCGTCACCTCAATCTTGTCGGCGATGAGGTCAACGCTGGGGGTCGGCGTGCGCGTCGGGGTGCGGGTAGGCGTGTAGGTGCGCGTTGGCGTCCGGGTCGGAGTACGGGTTGGGGTCGGCGTAGGTGTGGCAAAGCCCGGCATCAGATAGTCTTCCGTCTCGCCGAAATCCCAGCCGGCAGTAGGCCCGGCCCCGTTGGCGGCTGCCGGAACGGGCGCAGGACCCTCGCTGAGGGTGATGCGAATCCAGACGGGCTTGGACGGGTCTGGATTAAAAGGCAAGAAAGCGGTGGTGCTGAAGCTATAAAGCCCCGGAGCGGGTAGATTCAGAGACTGATTCTGTACTACCCATTCGGGCGCGGGGCCATTGGTGCAGTTGTGCACCGCGCCCCAGGCCCCATTGCGATCCCAGTCAATCCAGACGTTCACGTACACCTTGTTGGGCACGGCTGCCAGCGCGGTGACTCGGAACGGCAGCGCGATGGGCTGGCAGTGGCCGAAGGAGTTGGGTAGGAGAAGGCCGTCGTCACGCCCGTCGCGGTCAGCGGCATTGGCAGCAGGGTTGATGTTGTGGATGATGTCAGCATCGGGGCCGACGTCTGCCTCGTTCTCCGCGGTGATGCCGAGACCCAGGAAGAAGACCAACGGTTGGTTCCTATGCCGGGGGCCGTGGGGCGGAGAGCCGGCGCCGAAGACGGTGGGGAACTGAGCCATGACTCCAGGGTAGGCACTCATGGCTGGCCCAACGGAGTTGGTGCTGTCGGGTGCGTCGCCCAGATCGGGCCGGGCCGGCGGAAGCGTAGGGGTGGCCGTGGGGGTGCGCGTCGGCTGGGGAGTAGATGTCGGCGTGGCGGTGCGTGTTGGTGTCCAGGTGGGGGTACGAGTAGGCGTATTTGTTGCCGGTGGTGGGTCGTACTCTATAAGCAGGTATGGTGTAAGATTGGGATCGTTGCGCGAACTGAAGACGCGCAGACCGGCGGTATCGCCATCGCCCCGCAACAAGATGCCGTAGTTGGGGAGCTTGTCATCGGTCCAGTTCTGGACGATATTCTTGACATCCCACGACTTCCAGCCGTCGGTCATGTCCAGGGTGCTGAACGGGTCGCCCTGGCTGGCGTGCGGTGGTCTGTTGTTCCAGGTGACCTTCAGTTCCTCCCATAAAACGGCTGGATCCGGAAGAACGGCATCGGGCCAGATGTTGTATTGTTGCGCGCCCTGGGCATCTATCTGATAGAGGCGCAGGCTGGCCCGCAAGATGGTAGAGCCGGGGGGCAACGACGATAGATCAAACCAGACCAACGTTTGGCGGTTGAAGGCGGCCACGGTGCCCCACCGCCCCACGTGCAGATCGCGGTCGCCGCCATAGTTGGTGTCGGGGCTCCCCTGGTCCACCCAGGAGTCCATTTGGGCCTGCAGGTTCAGGCTGACGGCGGGGGCCGTCTGGGCAGAGGCCGACGGTGAATTGCCAGCCCAAGACGATACTGCCAGTGTGAGGATCGGTATGGCGAGGAGCAGCGATAGCAAAGCAGGCACACGCCAAACCGACTTGTTGCCGGTGACCGTGGTGTCCATGGGACTCCCTCCTGATGGTATTGGGGATTTGTCTCTACTTGGGCGAGCAGTCAAATGCCGCGCAATTATACCACAAATGTTGTGCGCGCAAAAATGGTTGAGTCCACCTGCTGCTGTGAAGATAGTGCAATCATAAGAACGCAGCAGAGGTCCGGCAGA
>JADYZS010000298.1 GCA_020853075.1 Anaerolineae bacterium
GCCCCTAGACCGGAAACCGCCCTTCAAACCGGATCGCCAACTGATTCAAGATGTGCGCCCAATTCGGCACCGGCGCCGTCCACTTCTTCGTGATGTCCCGATGCGCCAGGAAGAGCAACTTCCGCACCGCCTCCACCGTCGGCAACGCTCCCTTGCTCTTGGTCACCTTGCGCAACTGCCGGTGATACCCCTCCACCCGGTTCGTGGTGTAGATCAGGCGCCGAATCTCGGACGGGTAGTCGAACATCGTCGCCAGGTCGGCCCAATTGTTCTCCCACGACCGCACGGCGATGGCATACTTGCCGCCCCACTTCGCCGCCAGTTGGCGCAGGTTCATCTCCCCTTCCTCCCGCGTCGCCGCCTGGTAGATCGCTTTGAGGTCGGCGGCAAAGGCTTTGCGGTCTTGCCAGCTGACGTAGCGCAGGCTGTGGCGAATCTGGTGGATCACACAGCGCTGGATGACCGTCTGCGGAAACACCGCCTGCACCGCCTCCTTGAAGCCCGTCAGCCCATCCATACAGGCGATGAAGACATCCTGTACGCCCCGCGCCTGTAAGTCGCTGATGACGCTCAGCCAGAAGTTGGCTCCTTCGGCGCCATCGCCCACCCAGTGGCCTAAGACATCCCGATGTCCCTCCAAGTCCACTCCCAGCACCACGTACACCGCGACTGTCACTACCTTGCCGTCGCGCCGCAACTTGAGGTGCAGCGCATCCAGGTAGAGGATGGGGTAGATCGCGGCCAACGGGCGGCTCTGCCACTCTTCGACCAGCGCCCAGACTTTGTCGGTGATGGCGCTGATGGTGCTGGCCGAGACCTCGATGCCGTACAACTCGGCCAAGGTTTCCTGAATGTCGCGAGTGGAGACCCCCTTGGCGTAGAGGGCGATGATCTTCTCCTCGATCTCGTTGCTGCCGGTGCGGTGCTTTTCCAGCAGCGGCGACTGGAATTCACCGTTGCGATCGCGGGGCACCTGGATGCGGGTGTCACCGGCGGAAGTGCGCAGAGTGCGCTGGCGCTTGCCATTGCGGCTGTTGCCCGAGTTGCGGCCCTTGGCCTCGTAGCGTTCGTAGCCCAGCTGCTGGGTCAGTTCTGCCTCCAAGAGATGTTCCAGCGTGTGGGCGAAGAGGCGGGCGAAGATGCCTTCTTTGCCGAAGAAGTCATCGATAGATTGGGCGGTGCCCAGTTCCTGTTGAATCCTCTCAAGGGAGGGTAGGTGCTTCTGCAAGTCTGTCTTGTCCGTATCGGATGCCATGGTGGGTTCCTTTCCTGGCCTGCACGGCCATGTCGGGATGTTTCCCATATCGGCATCTGTTCACACACGCTATCCTACATCCCCGTCGTCGATGACGACAACGTCTCTCAAGGATCTACCTAAGACTAATGCGGCACTCAAGCCAGCACTGCTGCCGCCTACAATCACTGTATCCAACATGCTAGACCCCCGTAGTGATATCAGGTATCAACTCGGAGACATTCGCCGTGAGCCTCTGGTTCTCAGGGCGTGCGCGTATGTCTTCTCCGCTTCCTGATTTTCGTAGCAATAACGCGCGAGTCAGGGTTTGATATCTTGTTCCATGGTGATGACGACATTCCCCCTTTTGTGGCCTTGATCGACATAGCGGTGCGCCTCCACTATGCGCTCCAGTGGATAGCAGCGATCAATCACGGGTTTGATCTTCCCTGCGTCAACCAAGCCCTGCAGGTAGACGAGGGCCTCCGTCGTTGGGACTGCTGTCCCACCAATGAGTGTCTTGCCGCTTCTCATTGCAGCCCAGCGCATTTGAACAAGTTGTGCCGGCCCGGAGACAGCTTGAAGATAGATTCCTTCTCTCGTGAGCGATCTCACACTGCCGGAAAGCGAGCTCTTGCCTACGGTGTCAAAAATGATATCGTAGGTCTCACCGGTCCTGGTAAAATCCTCTTTGGTGTAATCGATGACTTGGCCAGCTCCCAAGGATTTCACCAACTCGACATTTTTCGTACTGCAGACTCCGGTCACGTCAGCACCAAAATTCTTGGCAAGCTGAACCGCGGACGTCCCGACGCTGCCAGAAGCGCCGTAGATCAGCACGCGTTGTCCGCTGTGGATGTTCCCTTTTTTCAGGAAATGCAAGGCGGTAACAGCCCCAAACGGAAGGGCGGCGGCTTCCTCATAGGTGGCAGTAGAGGGTTTGCATGCCAGCGCACTGTCTTCCGACACACAGGCGTACTCGGCATACGCATTCAATCGTGTGAGATCATAGGCATAGACTTGGTCTCCCGTCTTGAATCGTTTGACCTCGTTGCCCACCGCTTCAACTTCTCCAGCTACCACCATACCGGGGATAGCTTTCTTGGGTTTTCTCAGCCCAAGCGTCAGCCGAGCGAGAAGCCAGAACGAGCGAGGAACGGTGAAGCTGCGCACCCTGGAGTCCCCTGCCGTGACGGTTGTCGCATAGACTTTTACGAGGACTTCATTGCCTTTGGGAACAGGTTTTGCGAGTTCTCTCAGTTCGAGGACTTCCGGCGGGCCGTACTTTGTTGCGACAATTGCTTTCATTGGCGATTCCTCCTTATCGGGTCAGGTGTGTTGCGATCCCTCGGATGTGAACGGTACGGAGTGGCGAGCGTTGTAGGGAGGGCTGATGGCCCTCCCGGACGCCCTTACCTATCCTGCCACACTCAGTAGGTCGTTCGTTGCTGGTCTTGTAGATTCGGCAGCAGATGCATTGAACCCTTTTACGATAAGCCATCCCGCGAGGATCATTTCATAGGTGGCGATCGGCATGGCCATGAGCACAACCAAGGTGGAACCTTGAGCAGCGACGTCGAGCAGCATCAGGAAGGCAGCACCAAGAACGAGTGTTGCTCCCGTAAGACCCCAAGCTGCTAACGGTCGGGGAACGAGCTTGGATTTGAAGAGCAGGTAGCTGTACATCAAGGTGTTGACGCCCAGGAAGAGATAGGGGCCAAGCATAAAAGTCCAGTTATGTATGGCCTGTAGCAGAGTGCCCGAGGTGTGAAAAGCAGCCGCATCCGGAGCAGACTCTGCCACAAAGTCCTGACTCAAAGTCAAGAGTGACAGTACCGAGACAATGCCTATCGTAATGACGATAGCTTCAAGGAACCTGAAGAAGAGGTGACCAAGTGCAATCCGTTCGCCGTAGGGTCTCAGGACTGGGAATAAGCCAATGGCGGTGCCAATGGCGGAAGCAGCGAGAATCAGTTCCATAAGGGCTCCCATTCTCACCTGCGTGCTGTGCTCGGCACCGTTCACGAGATAATCAACGTCAACAAGAATGGGCTGGTAGGAGAGCGACCCCAGAATTGCTGTAGCAGATGCCAGAATAAACATTATGCCCACAAGAACTGCAGCTTGCCGATTGGTGTTCATGTGCTATCGCCTTTCTTGTAATCTGCCTGATCGCTCGTTGGCAGAAACCTTCTCTTTTGGGTAACGAGTGCTGTATGGGGACAGGCAAC
>JADYZS010000299.1 GCA_020853075.1 Anaerolineae bacterium
CGGCGGGCTTTGACTTCGTTTATCTGCGCGCTGACTATGAGTACCCCGGTATCTCGCCTGTGGTCGCCACAGGCACGCCGCGCGCCTGGGCTTGGTCCGCGTCGCCTGAGACAGAGACAATCAGCACCGCCGGCGAAGGCCCAGTGCAGACCCTCGCCGACCTGGACACCTACCCCTGGCCCGACCCGGAGACGGTGGACATCTCCAATCTGACAAAGGCCGCAAAAGTGCTGACGCCCGGGATGGGGATCATCACCGGCGTCGGTGGCATCTTCACCCGCACCTGGATGATTCTGGGCTACGAACATTTCTCCCTCTCCCTGGCCGACAACCCCGAACTGGTGGCACGCATCGCCGAGCGGGTCGGGCGGACGCAATGCGCGGTGCTGCGCCGCCTGATCAAGATGCCGGAGGTCTTTGCCATCTGGTACGGGGATGACCTGGCCTACACCGAGGGCCTCCTGGCCTCGCCTAAAGTCTTGCGCAAGTATTTCCTCCCCTGGATAGAGGAACTGTCCAGCATCGCGCACGGCGCAGGGATGCCTTTCATCATGCACTCCGACGGCGCGCTGTGGAATGTCTTGGATGACCTGGTGGCGCTGGGGCTGAACGGGCTGCACCCCATAGAGCCCAAGGCCATGGACATCTACGATCTTAAGCGGCGCTATGGGCAGAAGTTAACCCTCATCGGTAACATGGACCTGGGCTACACCCTGGCTCCGGGGACCGGCAAGCCTGAGAACGTGCGGGCCGAGGTGCGGCAGAAGATACGTGACCTCGCGCCGGGCGGGGGCTATTGTGTGGCGTCGGGCAGCGGCGTGACCCGCTACGTATCGTTGGAGAACTTCAATGCGCTGCGCGAGGCAACCTTTGAGTATGGGATGTATCCGATCCGGTAGTAGGGTTGTTTAGGCTATGTCTATCTTCCGGTCTAAAGCGTTCGTTTATCAAGGGCGGCCCCAGGCCGTCGCGCGGGACACGCTATCCATTGAGAGCGGGCCCCGCGATCTGGTGGTTGAGGTCTTGATGTGCGCCCGCTGCGGCACCGACAAAACCATCTACCGCTACGGCCACCCCAACGTGGACCCCTACGCGCCCGTGGTGCTGGGGCACGAACTGGTGGGCCGCATCGTGCAGGTAGGCAAGGAGGTACGCACGCTGCGAGCGGGGATCGGCTATCGCGAGGGCCAGGTGCTCTTGGACGCGTACCTGGATTTCCGCGAGGGAGAACGGGTCTGCTTCCAGTCGCGCCTCGCGCGCTACCGGCACGGCCTCATGCTGATCCCGAAACCAATCGCCAACCTCTCCTTCCAGATCAACGGCGGCTATGCCGAGTACATGAAGGTGCCGGAGACGATGATCCGCTCCGGCTCCGTGCTGCGCGTCCCCGACCACGTGGCGGACGAAGAAGCCGCGCTGGTGGAGCCAACCGCCTGCGCGCTGGAGTCCATTTTCGCCACCCCTCACCCCATCGGCGTAGATGCGGAGGGACGCCACCTCTACCGCGCGGGCATCCAGCCGGGGGGCAACGTTTGCGTTATCGGCTCCGGCACGGTCAGCATGATCTACGCCCTCCTGGCCCTGTTGGAGGGTGCCGGGAAGGTGGTATTGATCGTCCGCTCGGAGTCCAAAAGGGAGTTGGTACAGCGAGTGCTGGGCGATCAGGTGAGCATCTACCGGGCTCCGCTCACCGCCGACGAGGCGACGCCGGAGACGCTGGCCGCCGAGGACGCGATTGTCGCCGACCTCACGAAGTTGACCGGCGGCTACCTCTTTGATGACGTGGCCGCGGCCAACGCTTCGCCGGCCGCGCAGCGCCTGATGCTGCGCCTCTATGCGCCCGAAGGGTACGCGGTGGGCGCGTGTTTTGGGGGGACGCATCGCCTGGTGGATGCTGCCAACATAGACCTGAACCATTACCGCGCGGCCAAGACCGTCGGCACCAGCGGCTGTTCCACGGCGGGCATGGAAACTATACTGAAGTGGCTGGAGAGCGGGCGGCTCCATCTGCGCGGGCTGGTTTCATCGCGGCATTTCACGTTGGACGACGATCCCCACGAGTTCTTTACCACCGAGGCGGATGGCCTGAAGCCGGCGCTGCTTATGAAGGAAATCTAATTGATTCGTCCGCGCGCGGTCATCATCGGGGCGGGCGCGCTCGGCTTGGGATTCATGGCCGAACGGCTGGCGCGCGACTACGATCTCTGCCTGGCCGACGTCGGGGCCAACGCGCCGCTCCTGCACGCGATTCAGGCCAACCAGGGCTTCACGGTGAACCTTTGCGGCGCGCAGGGAGTGCGCGCCGCAAGAGTGACTGGCTCCTTTGCGGTCACTTTCACTGACCTGCCGGAGAACCGGGCTGCATTAGAGGATGCCCTACAAAGGGCAGATCTGGTGCTGACCGCGGTAGGGAAGAAGCCTTTGGATAAGGTGGTGGCGGTGATTGCTCCCACCATGAACGCTCGTGCCAGGAGAGGCTGGCTCTTGTTCTGTGAGAACGGGCAGGACATCGCCAGGTACAATGCGCCCCGGTTCGGGGGGCAGACAGTTCTGGCCGATACGGTCATGTCACGCATGTGTCGCTTCGGCGAGCCGGATGAGCGCGACTACCAACCGTTGTGGCCGGGGGCGCCATCGTCGCTGGTGGTAGAGGAATACGGCTACCTGCCTCTGGACGAAAGCGTCTGCGGCGGCGGGCCTTTCACGGGCGTCTTCTCGCTAGTGAGCCGCGAGGAGTTTCTCTGTTGGGAGGACATCAAGTTCTACCTGCACAACGGGATGCACGCGTTTGTGGCCTACCACGCCTACCTGGAAGGGGCCCGGTTCTTCCCGGAGGTTTCTGAGCGGATTCGCCAGGAGGCGAGGCGAGTCATGCTGGATGAGGTGATCCCCGCGATCTTGCGCGCGCATCCGGCGACAGGCAGAGAGACCGTCGCCCGTTACGGTCTGAGCCTTTTGGAGCGCTTCTTCAATCCCTATTTCAACGATAGCATTGAGCGCGGGGTCAGGGGGATTGAGGAGAAATTGGCTCCGGACGAGCGGTTGCGCGGCGGCTGCGAGTTCATCCGGCGGGCCGGTATTGAGCCGGCGGGCTACGCCACTACCATCCAGGCGGCGCAGGCGATCCTGGCACAACAGTTAGAGAAGAAAGTAGTCTGAAGCCCTCACCCACCCCTTCACCCCTCCCTCTCCCACAGTGGGGAGAGGGAGGGGATGGGGAGGGTGAGGGCTGGACAGGAGGAAAGGTGCCACTCATCACCGATTACCATCAGGTGAAAGAAGCATACCAGGAAGCCGCAGAACTCGGCGTCGCCTTTCCGGTCTTTTGCATGGAGGACAGGGAGACCCTGGAGGCTGTGCTGGCCGCGGGCCTGGAACTGGGCCATGAGGTCGGTGTAGAGGATTTGCCCCTCATTCCCGCCTGGACTATCCGCTATCCGGGTCGGGGGCAGATGACGCTGCTGACCGCCTGCGGCAACCCCGTCCTGGGCACGCGACTGATGTTCTCCGACTTGGAAGCGTTTATGGGGGAGAACAGCCCTTACCGCCGCTTGCGAGTGATGCCCCACCTGGATCATGCTTTTCCTTGGCTGGATGGCGACATCTTAGAAGATTTTGCTCACCGATTCGCCTCTATCATGTACGATGCCAGCGAGAAGCCCTTTGCCGAGAACGTGCACCTGACCGCCCGCTACGTGGAAAAGGTACGAGGCCGCGTCGTGGTAGAAGGCGCGGTGGACGAGATCTTTGAGGCTGGCGGCGCCGGCCAGAAGAACGAATTGACCACCGTGGCCCGCGCGCGGGAGTTTCTACGGGAAACCGGCGTGGATATTCTCGTGCCCAACGTCGGCACCGAGCACCGCTCTACGGCTGAGGAGGTGCGCTACCACTCAGACCGGGCCAGGGAGATCAGCACGGCGGTGGGCAAGATCCTCTGCCTGCACGGCACCTCCTCCGTCAAGGCCGAATACCTCCCCGGCCTACCAGCGGATGGTTTCATCAAAATCAACGTCTTTACCACGCTTGCCGTGCACGGCGGCCAGGCCCTGGCGCGCCAGGTTCTGGACAACCTGGGGAACATCTTTGATGAGGAGCAACTGCGCGCGCTGGTAGATCAAGGGGTGCTGGGCCCGCGCGTCCTGGCGGCGGATCACGGCGAGAATCGTCTGCCGCTGAAGCCAAAACTGAACGTGGTGGCGAATCCCTTGCGCCGCGACGCCTGGTGGGGGGCGGTAAAAGAGCGGTGCAAGGACTTTCTCAGGGTCTTTAATTACGCGGCCTATGGCAAGTGAAGGCAGGGCTAGGATCAAGCCGGCGGATAAATGGTGCCGGATCTCGTCAAGTATGCCGCACCCCCTCCCATCCTCCCCCTAAGAGGGGGAGGAGAACCGCTACCCCTCCCCGCCAGGGAGGGGCCAGGGGAGGGTGAATCGTTCTCTGCTATTGGGGTGTGGGGCACTACCGTATTTGTTTGCCGAGTACATAGTGAATATAATGACATGAACTACGTCGCCGATATGAAAGCAGCGTTGCATTCCACAAGAAAGGGCCGCGCACAAACATGGAAGAGAAATTGAAAGGGAAACTGGCCCTGGTGACGGGGTCGGGCACCGGCATCGGGCGCGAGGTGGCGTTGGAGTTCGCCCGCCAGGGGGCGGACGTCGTGCTCCACTATTCCAGCAGCAAGAGTGGAGCCGAGAGCGCGGTAGAAGAGATCAAGGCCACTACCGGCAGGAGGGCCAGCCTCCTCCAGGCCAACCTCGGTAAGGTGGAGGACTGCTTCCGCCTGGTGGACTACGCGGCGGAGTTCCTGGGCGGGCTGGATATCCTGGTCAACAACGCCGGCATCACCTAAGTGTGGAACTTCATGGACGTCACTCCGGAACAGTTTGACCTGTTGTACAACGTCAACATCCGGGGCGAGTTCTTCTGTGCCCAACAGGCCGTGAAGTACCTGCGACAACGGGGTGGCGGGGCCATCGTCAACATGACCTCGGTGCATGGTTTCACTGGCGCACCAGGCCACTCGGTCTATGCCGGGACGAAGGGAGCCATCATCGCCTGGACGCGGGAGTTGGGGGTTGAGTTGGCGAAGGAGAACATCCGGGTGAACGCCGTGGCTCCCGGCTGGGTAGTGGGTCCCAGCCACTTCACCAAGTACGAGGGGTACAACGTGGAGGATGCAAGGTGGTCGGTGCCGCGGGGGCGAGCAGGGCAGCCGCTGGACGTGGCGAAGGCATGCGTCTTCCTGGCCTCGGAGGATGCCTACTACGTTATCGGGGTGACCTTGTTGGTGGATGGCGGCACGGTAGGTTGGATGTCCCTGGCTGCCGTCGGCAAGGTCGGAGATTAAGTATCTTACGATTATGAAGGAGCAACAGGATGGCTAAGGCGAAACTCGGCGTGGTTATAGAAAAGCCCGCTGCCGGCTTGAGCAAGGAGCAGCTCCTCGACCTCTATCGCCAGATGCTGATCATCCGGCGCACCGAGGAGCAGCTCATCAGAGCGTACCAGGCAGGAAAGATCCACGGGGCCTGCCACACCTACGTGGGGGAGGAGGCAGTGGCAACAGGAGTCTGCGCCCATTTGCGCCCCGACGACGTGGTCTTCAGCACCCATCGCGGCCACGGCCACGCCCTGGCGAAGGGGGTCACGCCGCGGGAGGTGATCGCCGAACTCTTCGGCAAGGCGACCGGTGTCTCCGGCGGCATCGGCGGGTCCATGCATCTCTTCAAGCCGGAGATAGGGATGATGGGTTCCAGCGGCATCGTCGGCCCCAGCATCACCATGGCCGCGGGCGCAGCCTATACCTTCAAACTCCTCAAGACCAACCGGATCAGCGTCGCTTTCTTCGGTGATGGCGCGGTGAGCAACGGTTCCTTCCACGAAGGGATCAACTTGGCGACAGTGTGGGGCTTGCCAGTGCTCTTCGTCTGCGAGAATAATATGTATGCCACCGAGGTTCCCTTCAACCAGGCGACGAAGAATCCTGACGTGGCGAGCCGCGCCAAGGCTTATGGATTGCCCGGTGTGGCGGTGGACGGGAACGACGTCCTGGCTATTTATCAGGCTGCCGGGGAAGCGATCCAGCGGGCGCGAGGAGGAGAGGGGCCGACTCTCCTGGAATGTCGGACTTACCGGACGCGTGCCCATTCGGAAGGGATGCGAGACACCGGTTACCGCACGGCGGAGGAGATAGCCGAATGGAAAGCCCGCGATCCCATCGCCCGATTCAGGGACGTCCTGTTGGGTGGCCTCGCCAGCGAAGGGGACGTCATCCGCATTGATGAGGAGATCAAAATAATGGTGGAAGAGGCCACGGCCTTCGCCGACAGCAGCCCCTGGCCCGATAAAGCGATTCTGACCCAGCACGTCTATAGCGATAGCGGAGGATGAGCAAATGCGTGAGATGACCTTTGTGGAAGCGGCGCGCGAAGCACTGGCCGAGGAGATGGCCCGCAACCCGGCGATCTTCGTGGTTGGTGAGGGCATTGGGGCCAGGGGCGGCTCTTTCAACACGACGCTGGGCCTTTACGACCTCTACGGCCCGGAGCGGCTGCGAGATACGCCGATCAGCGAGCGGGGTTTCACCGCCCTCTGCACCGGCGCAGCGGCGGCCGGTGGCCGTCCTGTGGTGGATTTCATGTTTATTGACTTTCTGGCCGATGGTTTTGGTGATCTCTTCAACCAGACGTCCAAACTGCAATGGATGAGCGGCGGGCGGCTGAAGATGCCTATCCTGCTGCGGGGGTGCATCGGCGTCGCCAAGTCCAACGGGGCACACCATTCGGGCAACTATTACCCCTTCTTCATGCACATCCCCGGCTTCCGCGTTGCCATACCTGCCTCACCACGGGATGCTAAAGGCCTGATGAAAACTGCCCTCCGCTCCAATGATCCGGTTCTCTTCCTGGAGCACAAGGATGTCCTCATGCTCAGAGGGCCTGTGCCGGAAGAGGAATACCTCATTCCCTTCGGGGAGGCTTCGGTGGCGCGGGAGGGGAAGGACGTCACGGTGGTGGCGATTGCCGCCATGGTGCCCAAGACCCTGAAAGCCAGTGAGGAACTGGCTAAGGAGGGGGTGTCAGTGGAGGTCATTGACCCTCGCACCGTTGCACCTCTGGATATAGACACCATCCTAGCCTCGGTGCACAAGACGGGACGCCTTCTCATCGTGGACGAGGACTTCGCGCCCTGCGGCGTGGGGGCAGAGATCGCTGCCCAGGTGATGGCGCGTGGTTTTGACGACCTGGATGCGCCGGTACAGAGGCTGAACGGAGCCTTCGCACCGGCGGCAACGAGCGCGGTCTTTGATAATATGGTGCCCCAGGTACCGGACATCACAAAGGCTGTGCGCGACCTGTTGGCAGAATAGGCGGTAGCCCGGAGGAAGCCATGCCCTATGAAGTGCACATGCCCCGGCTGGGGTGGAACATGGAAAAAGGCACCCTGGTTGAGTGGCGCAAGAAAGACGGTGAGCGAGTAGAGGCGGGGGAGATCATCTTCGTTGTCGGCGGCGACAAGGCCGACCAGGAAGTGGAAGCGTTGGAGAGCGGCATCCTGCGCATCCCTCCCGAATCTCCGTCTCTCGGTACCGAAGCCGTAGTCGGCACGCTCCTGGGTTATATCCTGAAGCCAGGTGAGTCGCTTCCCTCGGTGGCTACTGCTGCCGCCATTCCAGCGGCCACGACAGCCGCCCTAAGCACAGCCCCGGCGGCAGTCCCCCAGAGCGTCGCCCCCAGCGCAGGCCAGGCTCCCCGGCCCACAGCCCGCTTTCCGGCCATCAGCCCACGCGCGCTGCGGGTGGCGAAAGAATTGGGGGTGGAGTGGGCGGCACTGCGTGGAAATGGTCGCAGCGGGCGCATCATAGAGCGAGATGTCCGCCAGGCCGCCGCCGCGCCGGCCCCGCCGGCAGTGCGCATCAGCCCGCTGGCGCGGCGGGCAGCGGCGGAGTTGGGGGTGGACGTGGCCCGCTTGGCGGCCCAGGCTCCCGGCGGGCGCATTGAGCGCGCCGACGTGGAGGCCGTAGCCAGGGCGTCAGAAGCGATTCCCGCGCCTGTATCCCCGGTCACGGTGGTGCCCATGAGCCAGACGCGGCGGGTCATCGCCGAGCGGATGGCGGCCAGCGCCCACACCACGGCGGCGGTGACGTTGACCACCGAGGTTGATGCCACGGAATTGGTGCGCCTGCGCCGCCATCTGAAGAGCGATGGGGAGATGACCGGGCAGCCGGTGCCCAGTTACAACGACCTCCTGGCGAAGATCGTCGCGCAGGCCCTGGTGGAGCATCCGGCCCTCAACGCCCGCCTGGAAGGGGACAAGATCATCATGTCCCAGGCGGTGCAC
>JADYZS010000300.1 GCA_020853075.1 Anaerolineae bacterium
CCTGCGCAGGTTCAACAGTGCTTCGGGCTATCCACGAATTAAGGAAACACGAATACACGAATGGGCTCATGGCGTGCGTCTGATTCGTCCCGGCCATCGGTTGAAACCGACGGCAAATGGCTTAGAAAACCCGCAAAGCGGGTTTCTTGCACATACCAGCCGTCGGATTTTATCCGATGGCGGTCTGTTCCCGTGCTTCTCAGACAGCCTCTTAACGTTCGTTTGCTAGCGGCAGGGGTCTCCCGGCTCATTTTGGCCGTTTGCACAAAAACAGATTTCCTGCTATAATCTCCTTATTGCAGCAGACTGCAATAAGAGGTCAGGGCGATGAGCGAGTTAGACCAGGTGCGGCAGGCGGGCGAGCGGCTCACCCGGCAGCGACGGGCCGTGTTGCAGGCCCTGGATACGCAGGGAGGCCACGTCACCGCCGAGCAACTCTGCGACGCGCTGCGGGGTGAATTTCCCCACATCAACACTGGCACGGTCTATCGCATCTTGCAATGGCTCAAGGGCCACAGCCTGGTCAGCGAGACAGACGTCGGCATCGGCGTGAAAGTCTATGAGCGGGTCTGCAACCCCCGCCACCACCACCTGGTCTGTCTCAATTGCCATCGCACCATTGACGTGGATGACCGCTATTTCCATCCCCTGGCAACCGCGCTGAAGCAAGACCTGGGCTTCCAGGCGCGCATAGAGCACTTCGCCGTCTTCGGCTATTGCGCCGATTGCGCTCGCGGAAAATAAGGAGAAAGGAACGTTAGCCGATGCCAGCCCAAGCGATTTTGATGCACATTCCCGATGGTTTTCTCTCCGTCCCGTTGTCGGTGCTCCTCTGGCTCGTCGCCATCGCGGGGATAGGCTATGCCCTCTGGCGGTCGGGCCAGGATTTGGGCGAACGCCAGGTTCCGTTGATGGGGGTGTTGGCCGCGGTCATCTTCGCCGGGCAGATGCTCAACTTCAGCGTCACCGGCGGCACGTCGGGCCACCTGGTGGGCGGCGCGCTGGCTGCCATCCTCCTCGGCCCCTGGGCGGCGATGCTGGTGATGACCTCTGTCGTCAGCATCCAGGCTCTCCTGTTCCAGGATGGCGGCCTTCTGGCTTTGGGTGCTAACCTGGTCAATATGGCGATCCTCTCCGTGTGGGTGGGCTATGCCGCGTATCAGACGGTGCAGAAGTTGTTGGGGGGCCGCAGCGGGAGCGTGCTGGGGGGTGGGTTTGTCGCCGGTTGGCTCTCCATCGTCATCTCCGCGCTGGCCGTCGCCCTGCAACTGGCCGTCTCCGGCACGTCACCGGCCAACGTGGCCGTCCCGGCCATGGGGGGCATCCACCTACTCATCGGCATCGGCGAGGGGCTGATCACCTTCGGCGCGCTGGCTTTCCTCTCCGCCACCCGCAGAGACCTGCTGAAGATGGGCGAGGCTCGCCCGGCGGGGAGCACTGCCGTGTGGATCGGCGGCCTGGTGCTCGCGGCCCTCTTCGCCATCGCCTCGCCGCTGGCCTCCAGCCGCCCTGATGGCTTGGAGTGGGTCGCCGGGCAGAAGGGGTTCCTGACAGCGACGCGAGACCCGGTGTACAACCTCATCCCGAACTACGCCTTTCCCGGCATCGGTAGCGAGGCTGTGGCGACCATCCTCGCGGGGATCGTGGGGGTGATCGTCGTCTTCAGCGTCGCCTTAGCCGTCGCCTACGCCCGGCGCCACCGGGAGGCGGAAGCGTAAAAAACGTGCCCCCACCCTACCCTCCCCCGTAAAAAGAACGGGGGAGGGACATAAAGCGTCCAACAGCTAGATACCCTCCCCTGCGCAGCGGGGGAGGGCCAGGGTGGGGGCCACAGCCGTCGGTTTCATCCATGCACATCCACTTCCAAGACCCCTACCGCGCCGGCGTCAGCGCCGTCCATCGCCTGGATGCGCGCGTCAAGTTCGTCCTGGCGCTGGCCTTCATCCTGATGGTCGCGTCCGCGCCGGTCGGGGCCTGGCCTATCTATGTCCTCCTTCTCTCCCTCACCCTGTCGGCGGCCATCGCCGCGGAGGTGGGCGTGGGGTTTCTCCTGCGCCGCGCCGCGCTGGCCTTGCCCTTTGCGCTGGCCGCGCTCACCGTGATCTTCACCACCACCGGCCCCGCCTGGCTGCGCCTTCCCCTCGGCCCGTGGACAGTCACCATCACCTACCCCGGCCTGGAGCGGTTCGCCAGCATCGCCGTCAAGTCGTGGCTCTCGGTCCAGGCTGCCATCCTCCTCTCGGCCACCACCGAGTTTCCCGCCCTCCTGTTGGCGATGCGGGCGGTGAAAGTGCCGCGCCTCCTGGTGGCGATCTTCGGCCTCATGTGGCGGTATCTCTTCGTCCTGGCCGACGAAGCGCGCCGGTTGATGCAGGCACGCGAGGCCCGCAGCGCCGACACGGACGGTCGCGGTGGCGGCAGCGTCGCCTGGCGCGGGCGCGTCACTGGCGGCATGGTGGGAAATCTCTTTTTGCGAGGGATAGAGCGGGGCGAGCGCATCTACGCAGCGATGGCCGCGCGCGGCTACGATGGCGAGGTGAGGGCGTTTCCGCTGCCGCGACTGGGCGGCGGTTCGCTGCTGGTTCTGGTGGCCGGTTTGTTGCTGTGCCTGAGCCTGGCAATCTTGGCCCAACTGGTCTGGTAAGTCATTTCGTTCTCTCGTAGATGCACCCGCCATCGGATAAAATCCGACGGCTGTAGGCGTGAAGCCCGCAAAGCGGGCTTTCTAAGGGTAGCCGTCGGTTTCCAACCGATGGCTTAGGTCTGGTAACACCTGTGAACCCACAAAACAACTTCGCCGTTGAGATCCGGAACCTTTGCTTTGCCTACGCCGACGGCCACCAGGCGCTCCACGACGTCGGTTTGCGGGTGTTGCCCGGCGAGAAGGTCGCGCTGGTGGGGCCTAACGGCGCGGGCAAATCCACCTTGCTCCTACACCTGAACGGCATCCTGACGGGCCAGGGGACGGTGCAGGTCAACGGTCTGGAGGTGGCCGGCGGCCAGATCAAGAAGGTGCGTGCCCTGGTGGGGCTGGTCTTTCAGAACCCCGACGACCAACTCTTCTCGCCCACCGTCTTTGACGACGTGGCCTTCGGGCCGATCTACATGGGGATGAAGGAAGCCGAGGTGCGCCGGTGCGTACAACACGCGCTGGCGCAGGTCGGCATGGGCGACTACGAGCGGCGCATCTCGCACCACCTGAGCGTCGGCGAGAAGAAGCGCATCGCCATCGCCACCGTCCTCTCCATGTCGCCCTCCATCCTGGCTCTGGACGAGCCCTCCTCCGGGCTTGACCCCCGCGCCCGGCGGACGCTGATCAATCTCCTCAAGACGCTCCCCCAGACAGCGATCATCAGCAGCCACGACGTCCGTCTGGTGCAGGAACTCTGCCCCCGCACCGTTGTGCTGGACGCGGGCCACGTGGTGGCCGATGGCCCCACCGCGGCCATCCTGAGCGACGACGCCTTGCTGGAAGCCCACGGATTGGAGAGGCCATAAAACTTCGCCAGTTCCACAGATGTGAAATAAGTTAAAAAGCCTTCTCATCACCAACATTCAACCGTCGCACAGATGAAAAATGTGAGATACACTACCCTCTGTAGGGCCCTGTCAAAGTCATGAAGTGGAGAGCAGAAGTGCCGATCTCCGCCCTCTGAGGCGTTCACCGTCGGTTGCCGGGCGCAGCCCGGCACAGGGGAAACCGACGGCAACTAGGCTAGGAAGCCCGCTTTGCGGGCTTCCAACAAATGTTTAGCCGTCGGATTTTATCCGATGGCGGACTTTGACACAGCCCTA
>JADYZS010000301.1 GCA_020853075.1 Anaerolineae bacterium
CGAGGCTCAACACGCCCTATCCCGCCATCAACCGTAACCCGGAACAGCCGGAGCGGCTTCGCAGCCGGGCCCCTCAGTACCTGGCCGGTAGTTACGTCGAACTGCGAGCCGTGCAGAGGGCAGGTGATGACCCGGCCCTGGAGATCACCATCGCTCAAAGAGCCTTGCCTGTGGGTGCAGGCGTTCTGTGTAGCGTAGAAGGTCCCTTCCACATTGTGGACTGCCACAGCCTCTCCGTCCAACTGGACTATGCTAACATGGCCGGGCGGGATCTCGGCAGGGCGAAACTCGTTGGGTTTGAGCATTGGCTTCGTCTCTGGTTGGGACGTGGCAGCCCGGCCTGGCTGTTCTGCCTCCTCCGGCAGAGCAGGGATTTGCAGGTGAACCTGTCCGCCCTGCACTGTCACCGGATACATCTCAAGATTCGCGTTAGGATCGTCAAGGCACTGACCGTTCATCACGTTGTATTCAAACCCGTGCCACGGGCAGACCAGCGTGTCACCGCTCAGGCTGCCGGTAGCCACCGGCCCACCCCGGTGTAGGCAATGGTTGCGCAATGCGTACCACTGCTCTTTGTGGTGAAACACGCCAATGGAGAGGCTACCTACCTGTACGATCTTGCGGCCACCAACCGGGATCTCCGTGGCGACGGCCACCACCACATCCTTCACGCGCGCCGGTGCAGCCTGGTCGTACTCCTGCGCGAAGGCTTGCGCCGCCAGACGTCCCACCAGGGAGTGGTCAACCGGCAGCAGAGGGGCGAACGTCTCAGCCTCTCGCTCGTGGCCGTAGGCGCGGGCCAGTAACTCCAGGATGACCATCAGGAGTTTATCCCAGGCCTCCACCGCGCGGAACTCGCTTTCATCGTCGCGGTCGCGCAGTTCCCTGGACAGAATCTCGCTGATGGCGTGCTGCACCATGCCCATCTGCCCGATGACATAACGTTCGGCGATGTAGATGCTCGGATCGGCGCCGCGCGAGGTATGAGCCCGCCCCACGTAGTCCACGTAACGGGCATAATCGTCGTCGAACACACCAGAGGCGGTACGCAGCCAGAAATTGGTCAGGTGGCGCATCCGCAGTTCTACATACTCCTGGTCAATAGTGCCATCTTTCTTCAGGAAGAACTTGCGCGTCGGCGGGTAGCGGAGCAAGTGGGCATAGAACTGGGCGACGATGTTGGGAAGATGCTTCTCAATGAGGGGCTTTGACTGCCTGATCATCCCGGCATCCGCTTCAGTGAAACCGACGAACTCGGCCATGTACTTGAAGTAACGGCCAGCATCCTCAGCACCCTCTTTGACGGTAGGGCTTCCGGTGTCCGACATACCCATAGCTAGCCTCACTTTAGGGAATGCGAGCGCTTATTCGCCGCGCGTTTGCGAGCCCTGCCTATCTTTCGCGCCGCGCGTTGGAGAGCGTCTTCTATCCTGGCAGCAGCCTGTTTCTGGGCAGCATCTACCTCTTCGGTAGCCTGCTTCTTGGCCTCTTCCACCTTATGCGCCACGCCGCGCTTGATCATGGTGAGTTCGTTGCCCTCGGTTTCATCAAAGGAGAAATAAACCTCGACCATGAGGCGGCGGATGAAGTGAAGGCCGAGCCCGCCGATGCGACGCTTGCTCAGGTCGCCCACCAGGTCGGGAAGAGGCACTTCATCGGGATTAAAAGGGCGACCGAAATCCTTCAACTTCACCACAAAATCGTCGCCATCCAGACGGCAGCGTATCTGGATTTTGCCTTTCTCTATACCATCGTAGGCGTGCTCTATGATGTTGCAGCAGGCCTCGTCCGTCGCCATTTGCACGGCAAACGCCGCCTGGTCGTCCAGCCCGGCCTCGTGCGCCGCCGCGGTCACGAAGTCGCTGATGGGGGCCAGATTATTCAGGCGTCCCTCCATTGCCAGGTCCCACTCTTCATCGTCTTTCTTCTGTTCTGCGCGTCGTTGCGTCATCATGACCTCATAACGAAAACCGCCCGTTCCCGTAGCAGGAATGAGGCGGTTTGGGGGGTGTTTTGCCTGGGTTCTACGTGCCGCCGCACTGTTGAGAAACGGATTCCTGTGGTCAGAAACTCCCCACCGCTTCGGCAGTCGTGGGGAAGATACGAAACTGCGACTTGAGCCCCGCAAGATCAAGCACCGCGTCAACCTTGGGGGAGAGGTTCGCCAGAACGATGTCGCCCCGGTTGAGACGCCGTGCGGTCTTCCAGGTGCTGATGAGCGCGCGCAGGCCCGCGCTGCTCAAAAACTCTGTGCCACCCAGATCCAGCACAATGTGGAAGCGTCCGTCATCGGTGATGCTGCGCAATGCTCGCTCCAGGTCGGGTGCAGTATTCCCATCTACCCGGCCCACGACGGTGACCAGATCACATCGTTTCAATTGGGCGATGGTGATCTCCATAGTCGCATACTCCCTTGCCATGCGAGGTGGGCCGATTATATCATAGCCATCAGCAAAGGACAAGCGAGTTTGACCAAAAGGCGGAGAACTGCTAGAATTGCATCGCAACGTTGTCCGGGCCCCTAGCTCAGCGGTTAGAGCGACCGGCTCATAACCGGTTGGTCACAGGTTCGAATCCTGTGGGGCCCA
Source organism: Anaerolineae bacterium (assembly GCA_020853075.1). GTDB lineage: Bacteria > Chloroflexota > Anaerolineae > JADYZS01 > JADYZS01 > JADYZS01. The sequence continues at coordinate 2,589 of JADYZS010000301.1, forward strand.
CTCCATATTTTCCTCAATCCTTGAGAGCCTGATCCGGTCTGGGTCAGGTTCGTTTCTATTCGCCCCTAAAATCGTCGCCGCCAGGAGGAACCATGCCCCCTATCCGCGACCTGTTGATCGTGCACCATTCCCACACCGACATCGGCTACACCAACTACCAGGATAACGTCTTCGCCATGCAGCGGGACTACATCCACCAGGCCATGGACCTGGCCGAAGCCTACGCCGATGGCAGGCCGGGCGAGCAGTTCAAATGGACCTGCGAGACGACGGTCATCGTGGACGACTTCCTCCGCCACGCCACGCCCGCCGAGATAGATCGCCTGCAACGGTTGAACCGGCGCGGGCTCATCGGAGTCGCCGGGATGTTCGCCAATCTGACCCCCCTCTACTCGGCGGAAATGCTGGCCCGCACGCTCTACATCGCGGGGCGGCTGCGGCGCGATCACAGCCTGGATATTCGCTACGGCCTCAACTGCGACGTGAACGGGCAGAGTTGGGGCCTGGTGGAGATGCTGTTGGACGCCGGCTTTGACGGCTTCGCCATGGCGATCAACCGGGTGATGGCCCGCGACCCGCAGCCGCGGCCTATCGGCTTCTGGTGGCAAGGCCCCAGCGGGCGGAGGCTGCTGGTGTGGAACGGCGAGATATACGCTTACGGCCAGCAAGTCGGCATCCCGCTCTTCGCCGAGCATACGCCGGGCGGTCACGTCTGGACATACGACTTGGAGCAAAGCCGCAGGCAGGTGCAACGCTACCTGGAAGGGCTGACGCAGCAGGGCTACCCTTACGATTTCGCCTACCTGCAGAACACGAGCACCTTCCTGGTGGATAACGGCGGCCCCCACGAAGAGTTGGTGCGCTTCGTGCGGGAGTGGAACGGTCGCGGCTGGGAGCCGCGCCTCTGGATTGCCACGCCCCACGAGTTGTTTGAGCGGCTGCGCCGCCAGCCACCGGAGACGCTGGCGACCCACGCGGGCGAGTGGAACGATTGGTGGGCGCAAGGGGTGGGGAGCGCCGCCTACGAGACAGCGGTCGCCCGGCGCAGCCAAGCGCGCCTCTTCGCCGTGGAAGGGCTGGCCGCCGCGCTGCAAGGGATGCCGGAACCGCTAAACTATCCGAAGGATGATGACGACCGGGCCTGGCAGAGCCTTGCGCTTTTTGACGAGCATACCTGGGGCGGTTTTGATAGTATCTTTCACGCCGAGTCGGCCAACTCGCGCGGGCAGTGGCACCGCAAAGCAGCCTACGCCTACGAGGGCGCAGCCGCCGTGGCGCGCCTGGGGCAGCGAGCCCTGCGGAATCTGGCCGCGCGCCTGGCTCAGCCAGACGACCTTCACGTGACCGTCTTCAACCCGCTGCCGTGGCCGCGGCGGCTGCCGCTGTACCTCCCTGCCCTTACCCGCTCCGGCTGGGAGGCCGCGCGCCTGGAATCGGAGTTGGAACTCTCCAGTCCGCAAAGCCTCGCCGCAGCCAACGTAGATTACGGCGTCATAGACTTGCCCGCGTGCGGCTACACCACTGTGCCGGTGCGCCTCGCCACCGAACGGGTGTTGGGTGAGCGCTACGACGAGCCGTTGGAGCCGGTCTTCGTCCCCCGCGTGGCTCCCGCCCTCGTGCCGACAGTAAGCGTAGGACGCTACGGCTGGGCGCTGGAGAATCGCTTCTACCGCCTGGCGGTGGACTCCACCACCGGCGCCATCCGCAGCCTGGTGGACAAGGCCAGCGGTCACGAATGGGTGGACGCTTCCACGCCGTGGCGGTTGGGGCATTATGTCTATGAAGAAGTGCGGTCGCCCAACCGTCGCTACGATATGCAGATCTACCAGCCTCCCCCGGCCCCACGGAACTACGACCACCAGCCCGACCTGGCGCCGCTGCGCCGCGGCCCCGAACGGGTGCTGGAGCAGCGTTTCGTCGCGGGCGTGGGGAACGCCCGTTTTGCCCTGCGCCTGGCCGCACCCGGCGCGCGCGAGTTGCAGGTGCAGATCGTCCTCTACGACGACCTCCCCTGGCTTGACCTTATTTACGACATCCGCAAGACCGCCGTGGAAGAACCCGAATCGGTGTACGTCGTCTTCCCCTTCAACCTGTACGCGCCAGCGAGCCGCTACGAGAGCGCGGGTGCCATCGTGCAGGCCGAGGCGCAACAACTCCCCGATTCCTGCCGCGACTTCTACGCCATCCAGAACTGGGTGGACGTGAGCGACGAGAACCGGGGCGTCACCGTTGCCTCGCCCGACGCGCCGATGATCCACCTGGGAGGCTTCACCAACCACCGCTACGCGGAGCACCTGGTGATGGAGCAGCCATACCTGGTCGGCTGGCCGCTCAACAACCACTGGTTCACCAACTTCCCTATCAGCCAGAGCGGGTGGGTGCGCATCCGCTACCGCCTCTTGCCCCACGAGTCGCCCTTTGACCCGATGGCGGCAACCCGCTTCGGCGCAGAGGCCGCGGTAGAGCCGCTGATCGGGCCCGTGTGGGATCGGCCTGCCGGGCTGGCACACCGTGCCGTGGCCGCGCCAGTGCATCTGCCGGACGAGGCCAGTTTCTTATCGTTGGAGCCGGATCACGTGCACCTCATCGGGCTCAAACCGGTGAGCGACGGGCGCGGCCTCATCGCCCGCATGCAGGAACTAGCGGGGCGGGCGGTGGAGTACACGCTTCGCTTCCCCCTCAGCCGCGTCGCTGGTGCCGAGTTATGTAATCTGGTGGAGGACAAGGTGGAGGGAGAACAGCCTGCGGTGTCAGACCACGAGGTCCGCGGTCACATTGAGCCGTATCGCTTGCAGACGGTGCGGGTGGTGCTGGCTCAAGAGTAACTCACCACAAAGCACAAAGTTTTACGTTTTACGATTTTCTCCTTTCTTCTTGTGGGGGGAATCAGGCGCGCCGAAGAGTTTCAGCCATTCCTCTACATCGCCGGGAGCGGAGGGCTTCTCATCAGGGGCGGTTGCTTTACGCCGCCGGGCCGCGCGCGGCGCGGGAGGCGAGGCCAGGCGGCGGCTGAACTCTTCGGGGGAAAGGGTCTGCGCACGGAGGGCGCGGGCCTGCACGGCCAGTTCGCGGTCGGCGGTGACCACCGTCCACGAGGAGGGCTGGCGCTCGCGCCGCAGGCGCTCCAAGATCAAAGCGTCGGCTGTATGTCCGGCGCGGGCGAAGAGAACCTCTACGCCCCCGCCGGTCAAAATGGGCGCGGAGCCGGACGGCGCGGCCCTGTCAAAAACGACGACGATGGCCTGGTGGGTGCGGGCACGGTAACGCCGCAGCCGCGCCACCAGGGCTTGCTCGTCGTCGGCGTCGGCCAGAGACAGGTCGGGCAGGCGACCGATGAGGTTGTGGCCGTCAATGAGAAGGGGCATGAAATTCACACGCCCTCGTACAACCTATTCTCCAGAACCAACTCCGGCTTGAACCCATCCAGTTGCAGATACCAGATCGCGGCATCAACCAGCGCCTGCTGGGGGATCATCCCCACCAGTTCGCTGCGCGCGACGGCGACACCGTAGCGGGCCGCTTCCTGGCGCACCATCTCCACGGCGCGATGGACAGGCGTCTTGTGGAAGTCGGTCAGGTTCATGGAGACCTGAGCCTGGCCGCCGACCAGCAACCCCAACGCTTTGACATAACGCAAACCGCCTGAGGAATGGCGCACCGCCTTGGCGACGGCTTTGGCAACTTCCACCTTATCGGTCGTTAGATAGACGTTGTAGGCGATGAGGAAGGGCCGCGCGCCGATGACCGTCGCGCCTGCCGGCGTCAACCGGGCCGGGCCGAAGTCGGGCACGCGGTCGGGGTTCGTCTCAATCTCCGCCTTGAGTCCCTCATATTCCCCGCGGCGGATGTCGGCCAGGTTCACCCGGTCGGGCCGAGTGGCTGCCGCCTCGTAGAGATAGACCGGGATTCCCAGTTCCCGCCCGACCCGCTCGCCCAAGGACCGCGCCAGCGCTACGCAATCCTCCATCGTCACGCCGCGCACAGGGACGAAGGGCACGACGTCCGTCGCGCCGATGCGGGGATGCTCGCCTCGCTGCTCGTCCAGGTTGATGCGCTCGGCGGCCTCGGCGATGCCGCGAAAGACCGCTTCGGCGATGGTCTCGCGCGGGCCAACCAGGGTGATGACGGAGCGGTTATGATCGGCGTCGGATTCCACGTCCAAGACGCGGACGCCCTCAATAGAGGCGATGGCGTTGGCGATGGCGTCTATGACTTCCCGGCGACGCCCTTCGCTGAAATTGGGGACACATTCAACGATGGATGGCATGGTGTTCCTTCGGTCTCAGGTTATTGGTTTTTCCACTCCTCGGCCTTGCGGATGCGTTGGCCGATGGGGGGATGCGTGTAAAAGAAAAACTCCACCCAACGCTCCGGCTCGGCCTCGGCCAGGTTTTGGTTCGCCAACTTCGTCATCGCGCCGGCGAAGGCATGGGGATTCCCGGTGGCGCGCAAAGCATACGCGTCGGCCATGCGCTCGCGCCAGCGAGAGTAAGCGTTGCTCAAAGGCATCGTCACCAGACCGAAGACGCTCAGAATGAATGCCAGGAGGGAAAATGCGGCCAGGTCGCCAGGGCCGCGAAAACCCAGGGCAGAGGCTAGGGCCCGCAGCGCCACATCCACCAGCCAGAGACCGGCCAGCGTCTGCACCACGCTCACGGCGATCCCAAGCGGCACGTCACGATGAACGTGGTGCGCCAGTTCGTGGGCCAGGATAGACTCAATCTCGTCGGGCGTGTAGCGGGCCAGGAGGGTATCGCCCAGGACGATGCGCCGCGTGTTGCCCAGGCCCATGAGCGCGGCATTGGCCGCGGTTGTCTTGCTGCTCATGTTGAAGGTGAAGACGCCGCGCACGCGCGTACCCGCGCGCTCCGCCAGCCGTATCAGGCGTTCGGTCAGGTCCGCGTCTGCCAGGGGCTTGAATTTGTAGAAGAGGGGAGCGATGAGGATGGGCGCGAGGTTCGCCAGGACGACGGTGAAGCCGAGGTAGGCCACGCCCGCCCAGAGCCACCAGACGGCGGGCGCGACGCGCAGGAGCCAGTAGATGCCCTCCAGGGCGATGAGGCCGAAGAAGAGGCCTAGCGCGCCCGCCTTTGCCTGGTCGGCCAGCCAGCCCCAGACCGATTGCGTGACGAGGCCGTAGCGCCGGGGGAGAAGAGCGCCCGTGTAATAGCCCAGGGGAAGGTTCAAGATACCGTAGCCGATGAGAAAGAGGATGACATAGATGCCGACGGAGAGCCAGGGCGAGGGGAACCGCGTTTCCAGCCGCGAGGCAAGGGTGGCAGAGAGGCCGGTGAGAAGCCAGGCCAGGACGTAGGCCGCGCCTAAAGCCAAATCCACAAGAAAGAGGCGGCGGCGCTGGCGGGCGTAGCGTCGCGCCTGTTCCTGGCGTTGCGGGTCAAGGGTGGTCTCACTCATAGTCGTCTCGGCTGACCGGCCCAGAAGCGTCTAACCGCAAGCAATCTCTCACCCCCTCCCGACCTCCCCCTAAAAAGGGGAGGAGCCGATTCCTCTCCCTTTCAGGGGAGGTAAGTCCCGTGGGCGTATATCTCCCCGGCGAAGGGGACTCGCAATGCGGGATAGGCGAGGGTGAACCGTTCTCTGCGTCTGTCAGGCGGGCGTATTCTAGCACGCAGGTTAGGGGCTGTCAACGCTTGCCGTCGTCCCCCCTTTGTGCTAGAATGGCCTCTGTGAACCTCCTGGAGTCCCCGTTGGGGCCGGCGCTCGTCCTGGTATTCGGTGCGCTGGCTCTTCTTTTGTTCCCCCGGCGCACGTCCACCTGGTTGAGCCGGAGCGCGGCGGTGGTGATCGCGCTGGCCGCCCTGGGCCGCCTGATTGTGTTACGGGCGAGTGTGGTGGGCCCTGGCATCGGTTGGGCCTGGCAGCCGCCCGTGGTGGCCGCGGGCGAGATCGCCTGGGTAGGCGATAGCTGGGCCTGGTTGGTGGGAATACTCCTGCTGATTGAAGCCCTCGTCGCGCTCCTGTTGGAGGAAGCAGAGGGCCGTCGCCCGCGCAGTGTCTATGTTGCCACGCTCCTGTTGGCCGCCGCCTCCCTTCTCTTTATCCTTTCTGCCAACCTCCTGACTCTGACGATAGCCTGGGTGCTCATGGATCTGGCGCTGGCGCTGCGTGTAGGGCCGGTTGCCCGGCCCGGCGTGGCGGTGCGCGCCTGGGGCGTCAACTCATTGGGAGCATGGCTCCTCCTAGCCGCGCTCCTGGCGGCAGGGCCCGCTGCCGCGCGTTTCGCTCCATTGGCCGGCCCGCTTCCTACCTTGAGCCGTACCATCGTCGTTCTTTTGGCCCTGTTGCGCCTGGGGGCATATCCTTTGCACCTCTGGCGCGACCCGCGCGCGGCCCAAGAACTAGGGCCTGCCGTCGCGCTCTTTCTCCTTGCGCCCACGGCGGGACTCTGGCTGTTGGGCCGCGCGGCGGCTCTGGGCCAACCAGGCTGGCTTCTCACCAGACAATGGGCCGCGCTGGGCGTTTTTGCGCTCATGGGGAGCGCACTGGCGGCATGGACCGAGGCGGACGATGCGCGTAGCATCGGCTGGGTGCTGATCAACCGCGCGAGCCTGGGCCTCCTCGCCGTCGTCCTTTATCCGGCAGGGGGGACGGCAGCCGTCACCTGGCCTCTTATCAGCCTGGCTCTGGGCGGTGCAGCCCTCCTGATCGGGCTCGCCTCGGACGCGCGCTGGGGTTGGCATTTGCCGGCCCTCGCGGCGATTGTTGCCCTCTTCGGCCTTCCCTTCACCAGCGGATTCCCCTTGCGTTCAAGTTTGGCACGGCTGGGGTTGGCGCCCCCGAGCGGCAATGTCGTTTTGTGGGCCGGGCTTCTTCTGGCGGATTCGCTCTTAGTGGCCGCGCTCCTGCGCTCGTGGCAGGCCGTGCGTGCTGGGAGCAATCCGCGACCCGCGACGGTGGCGCGGGTGCTCCTCGCGGCCTTGCTGGTCGTGCCACCGCTTCTGGTCGCAGGTCTGCGCCCACCTCTGGTGGCCCACCTGATCGGTTTAGACCCCATGATATTCGGGTTCGCACCCGCGAGCCAGTTGCTGCAAGTGCGCTGGTCAGCCGTGCGCTGGGGCCTCATCATCCCCCTTGCCTTCGGCATCCTCCTCGCCTGGGGGCGGACTCGCATCTTTGCGGGGCTGCGTGGCTGGCAAATGGCCGTGACCGCGGTGGTCAGCCTGGAATGGGTCTATCGCAGCGGACGCCGGGCTGCTGCCATTATCGCCAGCGCGCTGCGCGGAGCCGTGGCAATGGTGGAAGGGGAAGGGTATCTGGGCTGGCTCGTTCTGGCCGGGCTGGTCATCTGGGTTCTCTCCCTCAGGCAATAGACTCATGCTGAACCTGCAAGAACTATTTGACATCATCAACTTCGTCCTGGGCCTGCCGACGGCCTTGTTGGTGGTGGCTGCGGCGGCGGTGCTGGTCGCGGCCCAGGACTGGCGGCTCCTCCTGGCAACGCTGATGGTGCAGACCGCCGGCCTCTCGGTGCTGGCCTCGCGGGTGATGCCGGCGGAGTGGGCCACGATTCACATCGTCGTGGTGGGCCTGATCGCGATCATGTGGTTTCTCTCTGCCCGCACCGTCATCAAGTATGCCCGCCCGCGGCGCAGCCTGTGGCGCCGGTTCGCCGAGATAGGAACGTGGGCGCGCGGCGGCTGGCGCGCTCTGCGCCAACGGCCGCGTGCCGCCATCTCTCCATCTCTCTGGTTTGCCCAGGGGCTACGTCCCTCCTTCCGGGTGCTGGTTGTCATCATCGTTGCCGTCGCTGCTTATGCGGAACGCTTCTTGTTCGTGCTCCCCGGACTCCCCTCGGACCTCAGCGGTCTCATTGTCTGGGTTCTCATCATGGCTACGTTGGGTTTCGCCCTTTCGGATGATCCTTTGCGCGTCGGGCTGGCCCTTATCAGCGGCCTCAGCGCGTTCCGGCTCTTTTACCTGGCCCTGGCCCCCAGCACGCTGGCTGTGGGTTTGCTGGATGGGCTCAGCATCTTGGCCGGGCTGGCTTGTTCCTATCTGATGGTCGCCCGGGGCGCTACCGCCTGGCCGCGCCAGGGAGAGCCGCCGTGACGCCCTTCCCCCTGTTCATCGTCACGTTGCCTATCGTGGCGGCGGCCCTTGTCTATGTGGTGAGGCGGCTGGAGGCGGTGGCCGCGCTGGTGGCGGCGGCGACAGCCGCGTTCCTCGCCGCCGCCATAGCCACCTGGCCGCCTGTGGGTATGGCCGTGCTGCCGGGCGGCTCTATTGCTCTCGGCACTTCTTGGGTAGCCCTGGGGCAGAATTTCGCGCTGGATGCTGCCGCGCGGCCCGCGCTCGTCTTGATCTTCGGCGTTGCTGCCGGGGCCTTTGTGGCTGCGGTGATTTTCCCCCAGGGACGCACCTTTGCACCTGCGGGTCTCCTCGTTCTCAGCGGGTTCGCCGCGGCCTTGCTGGTGCATCCCCTCTTCATGGCTCCGGTGATCCTGGCCGCGACGGCGGCGGTTGCCGTTTTTCTGGCACAAGGAGGGCGCGCCGGGCCCATACGCGGGGCCCTGCGGCAGATGCTCTTCCCTTTCCTGGCGTTTCCCTTCTTTCTCCTGGCGGCCTGGTACCTGGAACAGGCTCCCTTCAACCCCGATGATCCTTTGCCTTTGCAGACGGCAGGACGCCTTTTCGTCTGGGGATTCTTCTTCCTCCTGGGAGGCGCGCCGCTTCATGGGGCGATGCCGGCACTGCTGGCAGAATCGCCACCGTTGGCAGGCGTTCTGCTGGTGCTGTGCAACAACGCGGCGACTCTCACCCTCCTCATCCGTTTCCCGGAAGCATACCCCTGGCTAACGGGACAGGTAGATGCCGAGATGTGGCTGCTGGGGCTGGGCGTACTGACCGCGTTATGGGGTGGGGCTGCCGCGCTGGGCCAGCGCGGTTTCGGACGGCTGTTGGGCTATGCTGCCGTGCACGACTACGGTGCGATACTTCTGGGGTTGAGTATGCAGGGCCCGCTGGGAGTATCCACCACGTTGACCATGATGCTGGCGAGGTCTTTATCGCTCCTCCTGGGCGCGTCGGCCTTGAGTGCTTTGCGGGCCCGCATGGGGAGCGATTCCTTCGCGCGCGTGCGCGGGGCTGCGACGCGCTTGCCGTGGGTCACGGCAGGGCTGCTGGTGGCCGGGTTAGGATTGGCCGGCTGGCCGCTCACCGCGGGTTTCGGCGCGCGCTGGGGGCTGTTGCGGCTCTTGATGGAAGGGCAGCCGTTGGTGGTGGCGGGATTATTCGCCATTTCCGCCGCGGGGGTGGTCTTGGGTTACGTGCGAGGTGTCGCGTCGCTCATCGGGCGCATCCCCCACGAGGAAGCCGAGACGAACCCTGTGGAACGGGAGCCCGCGCGCGCGGTGGCCTGGATGGTGGTTTTTATCGTCGTCGCCGTTGTGGTGGCATTAGCACCGCAGGTGACCGCGCCCTGGATTACCGCCGCGCTGGACGCGCTGACGGGAGTCGCGGCCTCCTAAGGGACACGATCGTTATCGGCGTGGGGATAATCTGGCACCGGCCTCCCTCCTGGTTGCAGAGATGAGTTTCGCAGGAAGGAGAGCATCTCGCGGGCGGTGACCTCTAATGGCTCCTCTTGACCCGGAAGTTGTCGGTCTTAGAGCACGCTGGGGGGAAATCGCGCGACGCGCTCAACCAGACCTTGTATTCGTAGTTGGGGCTATCGTCAAAGGGAGCCAATTGCACCAGGTTCTGGAAACGGCCATTGACCATCCGGACGATGCGCGGCTCCCCATACAGAGGTTCGCCCCCTGGTGTTGTGACTTGGTAGAAGTAATAGCCGTCGGGGAGGCCGGGGTTATCGGCAGAGTCCGGCCCGCCATTTAGATAGACGTCTTCTTTGCGCTCGTAGCGGTTCTGGTTCACAGCGTTGCCGTCGGCGTCCGTTGTCCAGATCGCGCCGCGCAGGGAGCGACATTCACCCGATTCGGGCGTGGGCGTGGGGGTATCTTCCGGCGTCGGCGTATCGGTGGGGACGCTGGTGGGCGTATCCGTCGGCGTGGGAGTATTCTCCGGTGTCGGCGTGTCGGTCGGGATCTCCGTGGGCGTGTCGGTCGGGGTCGGCGCCCTTGTTGGCGTCCGTGTGGGAATTGCGACGGTATATACGAACGCTTGTATTGCACCGCCTTCAACCGCCAACGAGGCAGCAGATCCTACGATGGCACCCAAGATGATCATCATCAAACCGAGTAACAAGAGGCTCCGCTGCATGGAATCAATTCTCTTTTATGGATTCCGGTACCGAGTAGGTATAAACGACCTGACCTTCGTGAACAAAATAGAGGTGTAAATCAGGTCTGGTTTGCTGATGAAAGATGATTTGCCCGTCGCGCTGGGCCAATCGTGCCAGGTCTTGCATGGAGGCCACTTGAATTCTTTGTGCTGCTTCCAGGTCGGCCTGGGCGACGGAGATAATCATTGCCTTATACCGTGCCTGAATCTGAGCAGCCTCGCCACGGCCCAGGCCCAGAAAAACGACAACTGCGAGGAAGATAGCGACCAGCGCACTAAACGCTGTTCCTGCTACACTCCACCAACGAGCCGTCATCACGGGGATGGATCGGTTTAACAGATGCAACTCCTGCGCACGGCTGACCCGATCTCCAAGCGTCTTGACTTCGGTGCGTCCCACTGCGGGGTCAAGAACGATCTGGCTGGGGTTCAGTTTCATGGTGAATGCTGGCGCATACGTGTCGTTAATAGCCTCTGCACCGATGTGGCCTGAAATGCGCACGGTCGGAATGATAGAAACCTCGTAGGTGCCGGGATTAAATCCCGTCTGCTTCTCAATAGTCTCTGTGAGCGAGAGTATTTGGGAGAAGTTTACAGACACCCGAGAAGACGTACGAGAGCCGTTGAACGGTGTTGGTGGTAGCAATTCCTCCGTCTTTGTCCAACCCTCGCCCGCCTTGATTTGCAGCACCGCGCTCAACTCCCCCTGCATGTCAGAAGGAAGGGTACTCTTAAACAGGTAGGTAAAGTCCAGGTCCAGGGAACGAGCCAGACGGGTGAAGACCGGAGGTATTTCCACCGTGGCGATGACACCAGGAGATGGCGGACTGATCGGCCCAACCTTCCCTTTCGGATAAAGTTCAGAGGGCTGCGTATGTACGACATAAGTAAAGGCGGCAGCATGTTCGTAACGTAGCCGCTCTATAAACTCTGTTTTCTCGGCGGGCAGGCGGAAACTGTAAACGGCGAAGCCCGCCAACGTTAGGGCTATCAGAGCGAACAGGCTCATATAGATTACCAATTCTGTAGTGCCGGGCGGCCTGCCAGCGTTGCTCTTTTGGCCTGTCCGCAAGTGTCTTCCTCGTTTACGCTGAGACTTCTTCTCGCTGCCACCGAACAGTAACAATGTCATGACTCCACCAAATGCCACTAAA
>JADYZS010000302.1 GCA_020853075.1 Anaerolineae bacterium
GAGTTATTCTGGAATGTTGGGCTGTTGAGTAGTCTCACCTTACCGAGAGCGCGGATCGCGCCGCCGTTGCCTTTGGCCGAGTTGCTGAAGAAAAATACATTCAGAAATATGCTGTTGCCGAAGCTATCGGTGACATCATTGGTGTAGATGGCGCCCCCCTCGCCGTTCAGCGCCCTGTTGCTGTTGAAGGAGACCTCACCGATGAGGCGCACGTGGCCTGCGGCAAAGATGCCGCCGCCATGGGTGATGGCGCTGCTATTGCTGACGGTCGTCCTGCTCACGCTATTTGTCCCTTCCAGCGTGATAGTAACACCGCTGTTGCTGGCATAGATCGCACCACCGTTGCCGGCGCGCGCCACGTTCCTGTCCAGCATAGTGTTGGTGATGGCAAGTGCACCTGTGGAAAACACGCCGCCGCCCTCGTTAGCCGAGTTTGAGATGATGTGTGTCCCGCTGATCGTCGCGCTGACTGCGTAGATGCCGCCGCCGTTGTTCCCGGCTACGTTGTTCCTCACCAGCCCGCCGGTCATAATCAACCCACCATCGGCGCGTATTCCGCCGCCGTTGGCGCTGGCGGAGGTCATCGTATTGGAGATCACCGTTACGTTCTGCATCGTCAGCAAGCCATCCACCCGTAGCGCACCGCCGGGATTGAACGAGGTGTTGCGCTCAAAGCGCCCGCCGTTGATGACCACGGTGCTGCTCGCCCGCAGGCCGCCGCCCGCGCCGTTGGGTGCCCGGTTGTTGACAACGTTCGCGTTGGTCATCGTCAAGGCGGCGCTGGCGAAAACCCCGCCGCCGCTGCTCGTGCTGGTGTTGCTCATCACGTCCGTATTGACTAGAGTGAGCGGCGACCCGGCCCCAGAAAAGATACCCGCGCCGTTGGCGGCATTGGTGCCGCTCATCACGCGTAGATTTAGGATGGCCACACCCGCTGCGATACCTGCGCTCACGTTGACCACGCGATGGTTACCTAGTGGCCGTAATATTGTGGAACTCGCGCCTGCGCCATGCAGGACGAGCGCTTTGTTGATGAGGATCTCGTTGGTGATGTACGTACCTGCCGCAATGAAGATAATATCACCTGCCCCCGAACCGTTGATGCACGCTTGCAGCGTCGTGTTGCAAGGCGCGACGCCAGGATAATTGCGAATCACGGTGGGAGCACTGGCCGCTTGCGATTCAGCCGCCTGAATCAGCGCCACGCGAAGAAGACCCCAGGCAAGAAGTGCCATCACAACTGCCACAACACACCGGATTGTCCGTTTCATCGTCTCTCCCCCTGTTTTTTCATGCCATGATGGGCACTTTGATATCGTTCTCGCGTTAGCCGCCGATCTTACAACACCAGGGGGACAGGGGTCAACCAGATCGGTTCATCTGCCGTGGTATCAACTGCCAGTTCACCAATCATAGACCATGGCCCTGCCCACGTGATCTTCACCAGAGCCAGTTTCCCCCGCCAGTCGCCTTCAGCCTGGAAGAAAACAAGTTTATTCGTGCGGGTGCGCCCGCGCCAACGCTCGCGATCTTTATCCTCCACCAATACTTCTACCGTCTGCCCCTTGAGCCGTTGATTGATCTCGCCGACGATGCGCTCCTGCAAGTCGTTAATGGCGTGGAGCCGGCGTTTCTTCTCCGCTGGTGGCACGTCGTCATCCAGGCGTCGCTCGGCAGCGGTGACTGGCCTGGGCGAATACATCGCCACGTGCACTACATCCAGTTTAAGTTCGGCCAGCAGGTCATAGGTAGCCTGGAACTGCGCTTCCGTCTCGCCAGGGAAACCGACGATCACATCCGTAGCAATCCCCGCAGCCGGCACTCTCTCCCGGATGCGGGCGACCAGATAGCGGTAATCATCCACCGTGTAACCACGGCGCATCCGGCTTAACACCTCATCGTGCCCCGCCTGCACCGGAACCTCAATATGCTCGCACACCCTCGGCAGGCTTGCCACCGCGTCCAGGATACGATCACTCATGTAATTGGGATGCGAGGTCAGGAAACGAATGCGCTCCAGGCCATCCACGTCATGAAGAGCAGCCAACAGGTCCGCCAGATCGGTGCCCGGCTGGCGGCGCTCCAGCCCGTGCCCCTTGAGGCCGTCAAAATCGTAGCCATAGCGATCCACGATCTGGCCCAGGAGCGTAACCTCTTTCACACCCTGCTCAGCAAACATTCGGGCCTCGGCCTGGACTTCTGCCAGCGGGCGGCTCCGCTCAGGCCCACGCCGGTAGGGGATGATGCAGAAGGTGCAGACGTGGTTGCAGCCGAAGATGATGGGCAGGTGAGCCGTCACGCCTTCCACGCGACGGGCAATGGGTCTGACATTCTCCGCACCCAGGCCATCCTGAAGATCGTACCGGGCGCGCAGGGCCTCCTGCTCCCAGGCGGCAGCCCCCTCATCATCCAGGCGGTTGCGCTCCCGCAGGTATTCTACCAATGGCCCCGCCTCCGACGGCGGCATGAAGACGTCCACCATGGGGAACCGGGCTTGCAAGGCGGCAGATGGCTTGTACCCCACCATGCAGCCCATCAGGCCGATCACCAAGTCTGGGCGTTGCGCCTTGAGAGGAGCCAGGGACCACAGACGGCCCACCGCCTTGTCCTCCGCGCTCTGTCGCACCACGCAAGTATTCAGCACGATGACGTCAGCGCCCTCGGCACGGGTCGTAGAGCGATAACCCACCGCTTCTAGTTCTGCGGCCAGGTGCGCCGAGTCCGCCTCGTTCATCTGGCAGCCGATTGTCCACACGTAGTACCGCTTCATCTCAACACCTTTACGAACTTTTCGCTCAATTGCCGCTATTCTATCATAATTTTTTGACCCACACAATAATAGTACAACGTCTCACGCCAACGCCGGGCCGGGCACCGGAACCACATCTGTCATCATCGGGCGATTGGTGAATTGGGTCATGTAGAGCCGGTGGTAAAGACCCCTTTGTGCCAGGAGTTCCGCGTGCGTTCCCTGTTCCACGATGCGGCCACCCTCCAACACCAGGATGCGGTCCGCGTTCCGAATGGTTGAGAGGCGGTGCGCGATGATGAAAGCGGTGCGCCCCTCCAACAGTCGTGCCATCGCCGCCTGGATCACCCTCTCCGTGGCGGTGTCCACGCTGGATGTCGCCTCATCCAGGATCAGGATGCGCGGGTCGGCCAGGAGCGCCCGCGCAAAGGCCACCAGTTGCCGTTGCCCAATAGAGAGCCGTCCGCCACGCTCCTGCACCTCGTAGTTGTACTTCTCCTCCAGAGACTGCACGAAATCGTCCAGCCCCACCGCCTGCGCCGCGCGTCGCACCTCATCGTCGCTGGCATCCAGTCTGCCGTACCGGATATTGTCGCCGATA
>JADYZS010000303.1 GCA_020853075.1 Anaerolineae bacterium
TCCGCGGCGGGTGGCGCTGATGTATGGGCCGGTGGTCTTGGTAGCGGATCACGGCCCGACGCTCTCCGGTGATCTCCGCGAGCCTGCCTCGTGGCTTGTGCCCACTGGCGAGCCGCTGACCTTCCGCACGAAGGGCGCAGCCTCTCCGGCTACCTTCCGCCCCTTCTACGAATTGGGGGAGGGAGTGCGCTACTGGATGTACTTGGACGTGCAACCCTAGAGCGGGTGCCCACTCACGACCGAAAGCGAGACAACGACACGGCCAGAACCGTGGCCGAGTCCATCCGTAAGGTGTACCTGGATACTTGCCACATAATCCGGGAGGAGGCCTCTTACACTGGGGCGGTGGAGGGATTGCGAAACCTGCGGGCCATCGCGGCGACGGTGTAAGAGGGTAGCGCCACAAAGGCGCGAGAGGCACAAAGCCCATCTATTCTGGGCTACCTCTGGGCCTTTGTGGCGCTTCATTTACAGGTTCAGTATGATGACAGTTGCGTTGTGATCAGGCTCTAAAACAAGAAACAGCTGACTGGGCAGATTGTACTCTCCATCTCGTGGAGACGAATAAAGAGTTGAGCGCCGTTGGAGCTCAGGTCTCTGGGAGCAACGGCATCAGTGTCAGCAGAAACACCCTATTATTCCACTTAGGAAACTAACTCCTCCTGACAGCAGCTCTATTCCCCCGCTATAATCAATTGTATTGACAAAGATGGCATCTTGTGGTATGCTATCTCTATCAATTATTCCTCTTTGTGGACAAACTTACCATGCCGACCCTCTTTGCTGCACCCAACCTGGAAGCCAGTAAGTACCTTACCCGCCGCCTGGTTTTAGAGCAGATCCTGGTGCAGCGTCGCGCAACGCGCGCAGAAATTGTACAGACCACCGGCCTGAGCAAGTCCGCCGTGTCGTCTATTGTCGGTGAACTGATAGACGCTGGCCTGGTGCGGGAGGGAGGGAACGAGAACCCCTCCGTAGGGCGGCCCCGTATCCTCCTGGAGCTGGTGCCGGAGTCGCGCTTGGTTCTGGGGGCAGAGATAGACGAAGATGCGTGCCGGGTGGTCTTGATGAACCTGTGTGGTGAGATGGTGGCTCAAGTAGCCCTTTCCGTCAAAGACACCACGGCTCCTGAGATGCTAAAGGTGCTGGAGGAGGGTGTCAATCAGGTGGTAGCAGGAGCGGACCCGACACGCGTCTTGGGCCTCGGCGTCGCTATCCCAGCCTACGTTGATCTCTCTTCGGGAGAGGTTATCTACTCGGTCGTCCTGAAGTGGAACAATGTGCCGTTGCGGCAGGAACTGGCCCAACGGTTCCCTTGGCCGGTGGCCGTCGTCGGTCGCGGCCATGCGGCCGCTTGGGGCGAGGCCAGCTGTGGCATCGGCCAGGGAGTGTCCAGCCTTCTCTACGCACGAATCGGTTCCTTTATCGGCACCGGCCTGGTCCTGGGTGGCCGGCTCTATACGGGAGACATCTTCTTGGCGGGCGACCTGGGCCACGTCACCGTCCAGGCAGACGGCACGCTTTGTTGGTGTGGCAACCGAGGCTGCCTGGCAACCGTCGCGACCACTGGCTTCTTCCTGAGCCGCACTCGCCAACTCCTGCGCACTGCCCCGACCGATAGCCTCTGGGAGGGAACACAAGGTAGCCTGGAGCGGATCACCCTCTCTATGAGCATTGAGGCCGCGCGCGATGGCAGCCCGGTGGCACGGCAGGTTTTAGCTGAGGTCGGCCAATGGTTGGGCGTCGCTTCGGCCTCTGTCGTGAACCTTCTGAACCTGAACAAGATCATCATCGGGGGGCCTCTGGCTCAGGCAGGTGATCTGCTCCTGGAGCCGCTGCGCGAGGAACTAAAACGGCGGGCATTGCCCCTGCAGGCCGCGCAAGCGCAGGTCGTCCTCTCGGCCTTGCACGAGAATGCACCGGCTCTGGGCGCAGCCAACCTCATCTTGCATGATCTGGCTACCCCGGCGCAAGCATCGGCGACTTTGCATCTCCCTACCAGCAACAGGCTGTTTGAAAGGAGGCAATAAGCGCTTTGATCCGATGGCGTAGCCTGGCAAGCCGAGGCGATGTATCCTTACGGGCCGCAGAGCCCAAGCTGTAGTTATCTCAAATGGAGGTGCTACGATGTCGGAGGAGAAGATCCTCAAGCAGAAGCTGAGCCGCCGCGATCTGCTGCGCAAGGCTGCCCTGGGCGGCGCGGGTCTAATGGCCGCGGGTGCTGTTGCTGCCTGCGCCACCCCTACCCCGCAGATTATCAAGGAGACGGTCATCGTTGAAAAGCCGTTAGAAAAGGTCGTCAAAGAGACCGTCGTTGTTAAGGAAGAGGTGACCAAAGTCGTTGAGAAGGTCGCCACCCAAATCGTTGAGAAGCCGGTAGAGAAAGTCATCACGGCCACCCCTGCGCCGAGGAAGGCTGTGGAGATCACCTACTGGCAAACCCCCATCTTCCGCATGGGCAAAGACAACAAGACTATCCTCGGCCCCGGCTCTGATGAGTGGATCAAAGACGCCATTGACCGCTTCCAGAAACAGTATTCCTGGATCAAGGTCAAGATGGAGTTCATCCCCTGGGATCAGATCGGCGCCAAGCAGTCCGCCGCCTTCGCCAACCGCGAGGTCCCGAACGTCTTTTATTTCCACCCCGTCTTCGGGGCTGTTGCCGAGAAGGCCCAGGCAGGTCTCTTTGACCCCGTGGACGATTACGTAACCAAGGAGGAATTGAGCAACTGGAACCCCGGCTCGCAGGAGGGGATGAGCACCGGGGGCCGCCTGTACGGGTTCCCCGTTTTTCTCAGCCCCTGCACCAACGCCATCTCCAAGACGGCGCTGGAGAAGAACGGCGGCGCGGAACTGTTGGACAAGATCGGTCCAAACCGCGATGGGCTGACTTTTGACTTGATGAAGGAATACGGCGCGAAGTTCAGCGATGGGAAGACGCGTTGGTTCCTGGGTGTCCCCACCGACCATGGCTCCGTCACCTACTGGGCTGTCGGCACCTGGCTAAAGGGCTGGGGGGTGCGCCTGTGGGATGAAAAGCAAGAGCGTTGGGTCGCCCATGAGAATCCCAATGCAGTCAAGGCCATGCAGTGGTATCTGGATGCCCAGAACGACTGGAAGATCATGGTCCCCAACCTGCCGAAGTGGTCCGATGTGGACAACCTGGTTTGGGGCCTGAACTGCGCCGAACGCTTCCACACACCAGGCATCCAGCAGGAACTGGAGGTGGCGCAGCAGGCCGGACAGGCGCCCAAGGAGTTCCAGTTCGTTCTCACCACCTTCCCGCGCCAGCCAGATGTGGCCCCGTGGAGTTCGGGCGTGACCCCCTTCGGCTATGCCCTGGGTCACGAGACAGATCCGCTCAAACGCGAGGCAGCCGGTCTGTTCGCCAAGTGGCTCGGCACCGATGATTCCAATGCCATGGGCTGGTTCGTCAATGGCTTCTTCCCGGTCACCAAGACGGGCTCGGCCATCGCCGCCAAGCACGAATGGGCCAAGGACCCGAACGTCCAGTGGTCGTTGACGAACTACCTGGTCAACTTCAAGGCGGAGGCTCCCGGCGAGGGCTACCTCTTCTGGCCCGCCAACAACCCTCGCACCACCGGCATCTTCAACAAGAACTTCGGTTGGGAATGGTGGGTACAGCAATACCAGGCGCTCCTCCTGGGTAAAAAGACCGCTGAACAGTTCGTGATGGAGATCGGCAAGGCCATCAACACGGCACTGGGCGTGTAGGTTTCTGCTCGCGCACCCACGCACCGATCCGGCTTGTAGGGGCGTGATCATTCACGCCCCTACTTTAACACTAGCGAGAGGGCA
>JADYZS010000304.1 GCA_020853075.1 Anaerolineae bacterium
GACGGTGGAGGCGCTGCCGGCCATTATCGCTCAACTACACGACAAAGGGTTCCGGTTTTCAACCCTCGCCGAGATGGTCCGCCTGGGCCCCCTCGCCCGCCACAGTTGGTCGGCGTAGCGATCAGAACTCTATGCCTAAAGTAAGCGTCATCACCCCAACCTACAACCGGGCCGACATGCTCGGCGATGCGATCCAAAGTGTGTTGGCTCAAGACCTTACTGACTGGGAGTTGATCGTCGTAGATGACGGCTCTCGCGACAACACGAGAGAGGTGGTCGCGGGCTTTGCCGACCCTCGCATCCGCTACATCTATCAAGAGAACAAAGGCTTACCCGGCGCCCGCAACACCGGCATCCGAAACGGGCAGGGGCAATACGTCGCTTTTCTGGACTCCGACGACCTTTTTTCACCCGGCAAGCTCACTTCACAAGCAGAAATGCTGGATGAGAGGCCAGATCTCGGACTCGTTGCAGGCGGCTATTGGGAAGTGGATAAGCAACTTCGTATCTTACGTGAGTTGCGGCCCTGGCACGAGCACCCGACGCTGGAACTGCACAATTGGCTTCTAGCCTGCCCCTTCTGCCCCACAGCCCCCCTGGTCCGGCAAGAATGGCTGGATAAAGTAGGTTTATTTGACGAAACGATGCGCTACGTAGAGGATTGGGATCTCTGGTTACGCCTGTCGTACGCTGGCTGCCGGATGGACTGGCTTCCACAGATGGTCTGTCGCTACCGCATTCACGGCAACACCATGACGCGCAACGTGCAACTCATGAAGGCAGGCATGTTGGCTATGTTTGATAAGTTCTATGCCCAGCCTGACCTGCCGGCCGAGGTCCTCGCCTTGCGCGATGCGGTCTACGCGAACGTCTATCTCAATACTGCCGCCAGGGCGTATGCCGCGGGCGACGTAGAGGAAGGTAAGGAGTGCGTGGCCCGTGCTACGGCGTTGGATCCGTCCCTCCTACAAGGTGATCCGCCGCGAGTGTTGGGTTCGCTGACTTCCTTCGCTTTGACTCCCCTGGTCAACGATGCCGAGACATTCATGGATATGCTGGTGAGCAATCTGCCGGAGGGAGCCGGACTTCCGCGCTATTCCAAACGCAAAGCGCGCGGACTGCTGCACGCCGTGAACGCCTTTGAGCACAGCCGGCGTGACGAGCGTAGGGTTGCCGCGCGCCACGCCCTTTCGGCCCTGCTACACGACCCGGGCTGGCTCCGCAACCGGGGGCTCCTCTCTCTCGTAGGCCAGGCGATGGGTAGAAGGCCGGCTTAATGGGCGATCATGATAAGACTGGGGCAGCCATGATTAACCAGGGCGAATCGTTTCCCTTTGTCTCCATCGTCATCCCGGCGTATAATGCTGCCGGCACCATCCGGCTCTGCCTGGACGCCATCCTAAAGTCGGACTATCCACGAGATCGCTTTGAGGTCATCGTGGTGGATAACAACTCCACCGACGACACGCCAGAGATCGTGAGCCAGTACCCGGTGCGTCTCTTCTACGAGCGGGAGATTCAGGGACCTCATGCTGCCACGAATACAGGAGTGCGCCAGGCCCAAGGCGAGATCATCGTCTTCACCGACTCCGATTGCGTGCCGGAGCCGGGTTGGCTGCGCGCCCTGGTGGCGCCCTTCGCCGACCCAGAAGTGGTCGCGGCGGGCGGCAGGATTGAAGCTTACCAACCCTCCAGCCGGGTGGAGAAGTTTCTTGGCGAGGAAATCAGGCCCTTCCGAAACTGCGTGCGCCTGTCCGAATCATTTCCGGCTTCCATCATAACCGGCAACGCAGCCTACCGGGCCGAGGCCTTCCGCGCGGCGGGGATGTTTAACCCCAATATGTACACCGGCTCCGAAGTGGACCTGTCGTGGCGAGTGCAGTGGATAACAGGGAAGAAGGTCGCCTATGTGCCGGATGCCGTCGTCTATCACAAGTTCAGCCCCGGCGTGCGGCGACTCTTTCGCCATTTCCGCATCTACGGTTATTCTGAGATCATGTTGGGCACTCTTTATAAAGACGCCGGTTATCCTCGGTCACCAAAGGTGCAGCTACGAGTGATGCTTAGTCAATGTAGAGCACTCTTGACCTATTTGGCTTCTCTGATCTACCGCTCTCTAACTGCTCTCTTCCGTCGGAAAGGGATGGATTACGTCCTCTCGCCCGCGCTCTGGTTCGTGGCAGAAAGCGGGAGTTTATGTGGAAAGATAGAAGCGCTCTGGCTGACACGGTTCTATCGGAAGCAGTTCTGGGCTGAACACCCAAGAGTAATATGAAATGCTGAAGATAGCACTATACCACAATCTACCTTCGGGCGGCGCGAAACGCGCCGTTTACGAATGGACGCGAAGGCTTGCGGATTCTCATGTGATAGACGTCTATACACTGAGCACCGCTGATCACACCTTCTGCGATATTCGTCCCTTCGCCAGGAAACATCATATCCTTGATTTTATCCCCCATAGGTTGTTTGCCAGCCCTTGGGGCCGCCTCAATCAGCTTCAGCGATGGCGAGATCTGGGTGAATTAACTCGTATAGGCCGATACATCGCAGATGAGATCAATGAGGGCGGCTATGATGTCGTTTTCACCCATCCTTGTCTCTATACGTTTGTGCCTACCATGCTTCGCTTCGTGGAGATACCCACCGTCTATTATCTCCATGAGCCTTTCGGGCCGACATTTATCCGCCGATTCAATCGCCCGTACTTAGATGATTCTGCCAAATGGCGAATAGTATCCAAGCGTTTTGACCCTTTGCTTGCTCTATACAACCATCGTCTTGAGCACAATCGCACCGCAAGCATCAGGGCAACGACAAAACTGCTAGCCAATTCCCAGTTCACGCAACAGAGCGTGAAACGGGAGTACCGTGTAGATGCAGCAGTGTGCCGTTGTGGGGTAAATAGCGAAGACTTTCATCCTTTACCAGATACACAGAAAGAGGATTTCGTTCTATCTGTTGGAGAACTGACGCCGCGAAAGGGGTTTGACTTCCTAATCGAGAGTATCGGGCATATCCCACTTGACAAACGCCCCTCGCTGAAACTGATCTGCAACTTTGAAAGTCCCCCTGAAAGGCGTTTTGTGGAGGAGCTGGCGACCCAATGGAATGTCAGGTTGCAGATAGAGCTGAATATGAACACAGAACAACTCGCTTTAGAGTACAACCGTGCACTGCTTTGCGTGTATGCACCTGTACTGGAGGCCTTGGGTTTGGTTCCGCTAGAGTCTA
>JADYZS010000305.1 GCA_020853075.1 Anaerolineae bacterium
AGCCAGGTCTGGAATGCCGCAGCCCCCGGCTCGCAGAGGTTGGTATTGTGGAACCAGAACGCCTCCAACTGGGTGAGGTTGGTCAGGCTGAGCGGCAACGCGCCCCCTAACAGATTGTTATGCAGGTAGAGACTCAACAAGTTGGTGAGGTTGCCCAGTTGAGATGGGATGGCGCCGCTCAACCGGTTGTTGTCCAGGCTGAGGACCCGCAAGTTGGCGAGGTTGCCCAGTTGGGATGGGATGGTGCCGCTCAACTGGTTGCGTTGCAGTTGGAGGGACTGCAAGTTGGCGAGGTTGCCCAGTTGGGCAGGGATGGTGCCGCTCAATTGGTTGGAGGACAGGAGGAGGTACTGCAAGTTGGCGAGGCTGCCCAGTTGGGCAGGGATGGTGCCGCTCAACCGGTTGTTGGCCAGGAAGAGGTACTGCAAGTTGGTCAGGTTGCCCAGCTGGGCAGGGATGGCGCCGCTCAACTGGCTGTCCCCCAGGTCAAGGACCCGCAACCTGGTCAGGTTGCCTAGTTGGGCGGGGATGGGGCCGCTCAACTGGTTGACGTACAGGTAGAGTTCCTCCAAGTTGGCGAGGTTGCCCAGTTGAGATGGGATGGCGCCGGCCAGTCCATTCTGCCCCAGGTCAATCTCTATTACATATCCGAAGGATGAGCACCACACTCCATGCCAGAGGCAGGGCGTGTTGTTCGCCAGCCAGCCCGTCTTGTTCGTCCAGTTGGTCCCATTGGTGCTGTTGTACAGCGTCACCAGCGCCTCGCACTGGATCTGTGGAACCTGACTCTGATTGGCGCAGTTATAACTCGCCGACGGCGCGACAGAGAGCGTGGGCACTGGTTGGTTGAAGAGGGCCGGAGGATCAAAGATGGAAGCAAGGGGTGCAGCCGGAGGCGAGTCCTGAGCAACGGCGGAGGGAGGAGCGGTGGCATACATGGACGCCATCAGAACGATGGCGAGGAGCAAGCCAGGAAGAAGCCGAGACAACCGGTTTCCAGCCAGGGTTGGATGCATGGTTATCCTCTCCCTTCCTTCACGACTGCGAGCCTGTTCAGGATGGCAGAGCGGGCAGATACTATACAGTTATGTTACAATTGTATCACAATTCACGGAGTACTCCTAATCTCATTTATTCGCGCGCGGGCTCTCTGTAGAGGCGCAGCGTGCCGGGTACATCTGGGATGCCAGGCTGCGCCTCTACCAATGGCTATGGGAGAGGGACGGAGAGGTCACACCGCCAGGCATCAGCCCACACGCACCAGCGGCAGGTAGCCGGTCAGATCCGGAACAATAGTACCCTCCTCCACCGTGGGTCAATAGGCCGCCTGGGCTGGCGGCTCCTACGGAACGATACGCAATTATACCACCAATTGTAACTGTTTAGCCTTCTCCTAAAATGTGGTATGATAAGGGCATGTGTTTAGGGGAAGAAGTTGAGCGCCTGCGTAGAGAGAATAGTGAAGTACGGCATCATCAGTAAAGTTCACGGCACCTCTTTGCGAGGAGACAATGGACCAAGAGGATAGAGCAGTGCGGGTCGGCATCGCAGGCCTCGGACGGGCCGGGTGGGGGATCCACGCCGAGACGATCGCCCGGCTCCCTGAGATGTTCCGAGTCGTCGCGGTGAGCGACCCCGACGCCAGTCGCCAACAGGAGGCACGCGCGCGCTTTGACTGCCGGGCTTATGGCGAGTATGGCGATCTGGTCAAGGACGCTGGTGTCGAACTGATAGTGATGGCAGTGCCCAGCCAGTTGCATGCGGACTATGCGGTGGCGGCGCTGGAGAATGGCCAGAACGTGTTGGTAGAAAAGCCTATGGCCAATAGTCTGGCCGACGTGGAGCGCATGATCGCCGCGGCGCGAGCCGGTGGGCGTATCCTGACAGTTAATCAGAACTATCGCAACATGCCCGTTTTTCTTAAGGTGCGCGAGATCGTCGCCTCGGGCATGCTGGGGCGCATCGTGATGATCCGCATCGCCTGGCACAATTTTGCGCGGCGTTGGGACTGGCAGACGCTCAAAGAGTTCAGCGGCGGACAGCTCAATAATGCGGGCGCGCACTTTGTTGATCTGGCGCTGTTGTTACTGGGTGATGGCGTGGAGCCCAGCGTCTTCTGTCACATGGAGAGAACGCCGGTCTACTCTGGTGACGCCGAGAGCCACGCCAAGATTGTCTTGCATGCTCCCGGCAGGCCGCTGGTTGACATTGAGTTGACCAGTGTATGTGCATACGCGCAAGACCAGTGGCTGGTCATGGGCACGCAAGGCGGCCTTACCGGCAACGGGAAAGCGTTACGCTGGAAGTATTTTGACCCCCAGGCGCTGCCGCCGCGGCCGGTGGACCGCACGCCGACACCCGATCGCAGCTATAACCGCGAGCAACTGCCATGGGTGGAGGTATGTTACGAGGTTGCGATGGATGATGATCCACATGGTTACGTTAAGACCTACCGCGACCTCTACGGCTCATTGAAAGAAGGCAAGCCACTCGCCATCACCGCCGAGAGCGTGCGACGGCAGATCGCCATCCTTGACCAGTGCCGAGAGCAGAACCCCGATATGTGATAGGCTTTTTGCGCATTTGACACTATCCCTCATCTCGTGATAAAATGCGACCTTGCAAGACAATGAAAACCGTTTTCAATTACGCCTTCGCCCTGCTCCGATTGAAAACAGTTTCTGTTGTATTTCCTTGCCGGAGGAGCAGATGTCGCACATCCACATCCCCGATGGTGTCCTCCCCGCCTGGCTCGTCTTGCTGGGCTGGCTGGGTGCGGCGGCGGTCCTGGCCTGGGCCCTCTTTGCCCTGCGCGGCAGCGACGCTCGCCGCCAGATTCCCCTCCTCGGCGTCATGGCGGCCCTCATGCTGGTCGGCATGTCCACCGAGTTCGTCCCTATCGGCTACCACATCAACCTGACGATCATCGCGGGCATCGTGCTGGGGCCCGCGCTCGGCTTCATCGCCGCCTTTGTCGTGAACCTGATCCTGGCCCTCTTCGGCCACGGCGGCGTCACCGTCGTCGGCCTCAACACGCTGGTCATCGGCGCGGAGTGCGCGCTTGCCTTCCTGGTCTTCCGGGCTTTCTACCGGGCCTTCGGTGGGCAGAAGCCCAGGATCGGCCTCCTCGCCGGGGGCGCGACTGTCCTCACCCTTTTCATCACCACCCTGCTCCTCATCGGCATCGTCGCCATCGGCAACGCCAAGCCCACCACGCAGATGCACCCCGCGCCTGCGGTAGAAGGGGGCCTGGGCGCGGCCCTCTCCGAAGGTATTCTAGACAACGAACTCTTAGGCGGGGAGGAGGAACACGCCAGCGTAGAAGTGAACGTTGGCAGGTTTGCCGGATTGGCCCTCGGTCTGGGATCCATCGGCTGGATCATGGAGGCTGTCATCACCGGGGTCGTCGTGCAGTTCGTCTGGCGCGTGCAGCCCAACCTTATCGTCTCGCGCCGGCGCGCCTCCGCGTTCCCCGCTGCCTAATGGAGAGAGCAACTTACTACAAAGATACCAGTTTATTCTTTACGTTTTACGATTTATTCGTGCCTTTGTGTCTTTGTGGTTGATAACCCTATCGGAGCCTTTGACATGGACATTGCCGCGTTAGACCGTTGGGCGGTGCAGGGGGAAAGTCCCTGGCATCGCGCCGCGCCCCTCGCCAAGATCGGCGCCACCGCGCTCTTCATCGCTGCGGTGGTGATGAGCCGCAACGTGGCCGCACTCGTCACCCTCTATCTGGCGCTGGCGGCGTTGATGGCCGTGGCGCGGCTCCCGCTCCGGCGCGTCCTCATCATCGCCGCTTACCCTGCCCTCTTCGCCGTCCTCTTCGCTGTCAGCCGCTGGGACGGAACCTGGCAAGCGCCCGCGGTTGTTATCCTGAAAGCGGTGGGCGCGGCGATGGCGATGGTTCTCCTCATCACCACTACGCCTTATCCCGACCTCTTCGCCGCGCTCTCCCGCGTCCTGCCCCGTCTAGTCTCTGATGCTCTCTTTATGACCTATCGCTCCTTCTTCCTTCTTTTGGAGGGGATGGATCACCTGATTACGGCCCTGCGTTTGCGGGGCGGCTTACAGCGGCGCAAGCCTGTGCGCACGGTGCAAAACCTGGCCCTGGCTCTGGGGGTGCTCTTGATCCATGCCCTGGATTTGAGCCAGCGGCTCTACGACGTCCTCCTGGTGCGCGGCTACCGGGGGCGATTTCCCAGCGGTCAACGTTGGCGGCAGTTCGTCGCCCGCCGCGACGTGCTGCCGCTCCTGGCGGGCCTCGCGCTCCTGATGACTGCCTGGGCCTGGCAAGGCACGACCTGGCCTGTGCGCTACCCCCTGGCGGGGCCGCTTCTGGCCCTGGGCCTTCTCATTTCTGCCATCCTCTGGCGACGCGAGGCGCGCCCGGCCCTCGCCGTGATCCGGCCATCCGCCTCGGCGGAACTCTCGCCGCAGTCTGTCTGGACAAGGGATGATGTCAGAGCTGGCAGGCAAGCCGATGCCGAAGTCTTCGGCCACGAGCACCCCGAACTGGCAGGCGAGATCGTTGCCCACATCTCCTGCGTCAAGCATACGTACAGCGATGCGACGGTGGTATCGCTGTGCGGCCTCGGCCTGGCCGTCGCCAAAGGCGAGCGCGCCGTGGTGCTAGGCCCTAACGGCAGCGGCAAATCCACCTTGCTCTTCCATCTCTTGGGCTTGCTGCGGCCCGACGAGGGAGCGGTCAGGCTCTTCGGCAAGGACCCCGCGCGCGAGTGGGCGCAGGTTTCGCAGAGGGTCGGCGTCGTCTTGCAGAACGTGGACGAGCAGATATTGGCTCCCACCGTCTTTGACGACGTGGCCTTCAGCCCGCGCAACTACGGCTATCCCGAAGGCCAGGTGCAGACGATGGTAGAGCAGGTGATGGCCTGGCTCGGCATCACGCACCTGCGGGACAAGGTTCCGCACTATCTGAGTGGGGGGGAGAAACGGAAGGTGGCGATGGCCGGGGCCCTGGTCTTGCAGCCGGAACTCCTCATCATGGACGAACCTTTTGAGGGCTTAGACCCCCGCGCGCGCAGCGAACTGATCGCTCTACTGAACCGGCTGCACAGCGAGCGGGAGACGACAATGATCGTCACCACCCACGACATCAACACCGTGCCCCTGTTCGCCGACTCGGTGCACATCATGGTGGCCGGGGAGGGGATTGTGGAGCGAGATGCGCCGCACCGGGTCTTCAGCCGCGCTGCTTTGCTGGCCCGCTCCAACATAGAGCCGCCCGTGCTGGCCCAACTTTTCCAGAGCCTGCGGGAGTGCGGGCTGGACCTGGGTCATCCCCAGACCGTGGTAGAAGCGACGGAGATGCTCACCCGCTGGCTGCAAAAGCCCACCGCGCCCGCGGGGGTGCCGGGGCTTTAGTCGCTTCCGCTACCACAATCTCTTATTAGCCAACCCTTCGCCTTTGATTCGCCTTTCTTTTCCAATCCCTATATGTCGCCGGAAATAAGATTCTGTGTACTGGTGCTGTAACGGGCGTGAAAGCCCCACTGAGCGTAGAACACCTTCAAGGGAAACCCCCTGTTCGGAAAGTCCCAGCAAGGCCAAAGATTGAATCGCTGCTTTGTCAGCACTGCAGAAAAGCGCTCCCGCCGCTCTCCCTGAAAGTAACAAGGCCAGCGCCTCAAGTTCGCCGATATGAAGTGCTTCACGGGCGACCACGTCAAATTTGCTCAAAACTTCGTTGATTTCCTTTGTTGTAGCCCCAATCTCCGCAATCTCCCCACGCGCAACCTGCCCCGGCAGGTCAATCTGTGTCCACTCTGCATCAGTCTCACTGTAAATCGCTTCCTTGTGAAGAATCACCGAAGGGACAACTATTCGGACTTTCTCTTTCAGCACACTCCATACCTTTATCTTGTGCGCGTAAATGATAACGTCTGCATCAGGTAGCAAAGATTGGGGTGGTGGAGTCACGACGTTTAGGCCTCAACGGTAGTCGTCGCACCTAACTCGGATTGCCAGGGAATTTTAATTTGATAATCTTCTCTGTCATCAAGCCCATACTGGAGAAGGAAATCGGTCAGTTTTGTTATAGGGACCTCCAGATATTCAGCCAGTTTGGACCGAGAGAGTTTTGCCTGCTGATAAGCCATAAAAGCCATGAAAACGTATCGCTCCGGCAAAGGAGGGGGATTCCACCAATGAGCGTGCATCGTGGCTCTGTCTATCTTCTGGAAATCTGCGTCTGCCAGGATTCGCTTTACCGCCTCAGCAGATAATCTGTTAAGGTTCACGCACCGCCATAGCAGCGCGCCGGTAGAAACGTCAAATTCTCTAGCCAGGGTAACCAGGCCGTCGTAATATATCTGCCCCGCTTTAATTTGGCTATCCAACTCTACGAGTAATTCATCTGCTGGCAGGAGTAAGACAGATGCAAACTGTTCAGCGATGTGCTCCGCTCTCTCAAAAACGCGTCTGTCTTTTTCCAGCGATTCCGGCGAAATCGCATTCCAAGTTATTAAGTGGAACAGTTCGTGGGCAAAACTATAGTTCCTCCGCCACGGCGCTTCAGCCGAATTGAGCAAAACCGCGCAACCGAAGGACCCCCTGGCCGACGCGCCAGAACCATCCTCCTCTAGATCCTCGTACCATACTTGGATGCCAAGATATTCTTCGGCAGCCGGTATCAGCGAAATCGCCGGTCTGGCACCCAAATCTAGCATCCTCCGGAGATCTTGTGCCAGGCGATCAACGTCGGAGAAAGTGAGAGACAATGAATCCTTCTTAATGGACGGTAACGATAACCGGGCATTCGTACCGACAACTTGCTCTACGAAGTGGTAGCGCCGGCAACGTTGTAGAAAAATGGCTTCTTTCTCTGATTTGTTGGTCTGAGGCTGTTTGCGCCAAAGGACAACCGGCTCCGGCTCGGCTACCGTGCCTGATAGCAGATCCACCACACTGATGTGCAGGACACGGCTCAGTTGAGCGAGTTCCCAAGCCTTTAGTTCACGTTCCCCCTTCTCTATTTGGGAGACGATCTGGTGGGATGCAAAACCCATCCTGTCGGCTAACTCCTTTTGGGTGAAACCGAAACGTTCACGCCCAACCCGAATCCTCTGTCCTAAAAGCTGCGCTGCTTCTGACATTGGATCGTTCCTTTCTTGCATCTCTCTGATTATTTACCTATATTTTAGCATAAGAACGCACAAGAATCAAGATATTCTTGAATTAGAATCACGCGTGCTCCACCTCTCCACCCACGCCGCGTCCATGCGCACCAGGCGATTCTTCTTCAGGTTCTCCCGCATGATCCAGCGGATGTCCTTGTCGTCGCTCAGAAGCCACTTCTCCATCAACTTCTTGCCTTCCTCCGGCAGCGCAGCGACGGCCACACTCCAACAGTAGCCCAGACCCTGCCGCAAGACGGTGAACCCCTCGCTCTTGCGCGCTCCGCAGCGACGCCGTGATGTCATCCAGAATCTGCAAAACCCTTCTGGCATGCCCCGGCTTGCGCAGCAACCGCGGCTCGCACAAGGCAGCCGCCGCGGCCCTCTTCTCCAGCAGATTCCCTCGGCTCCAATCCGCCATCGCCTGCAAGAGCGCATCCATGTCCTTGTCACCCCATCGTTGCAGCGCCATGGCGACGCCTTCCCGCATCCGCCAGCGGGGGTCAGAGGCACACCGGCATATCGTGCCCAGGAGTTCCGTCTTCCCTTCGGATAGGAGCCTCCCCAACCCGACCACGCCGCAGAAGGCCAGGAACTCGCCCGGCGTATTGGCCGGAGCCTTCCCGGTATCGTAGGAGAGGTATCGCCGGAAGGTCGCTTCGTCACCCTCGTCGGCCACCGCCTGCGCCAACTCCAGATTCCCCCGTGGCCCCGGCAGGCCCGACTCGCGCAGGAGGAACGAATCCCAATCTGCCAGCGTGCGCAGGGCGCTGCGGTAATCGTCGGTTTTCGTCATGTTGCTTCTCGCCTCACGGAAAACGCAGCCATCCCCGAATGATCTTCACGGACGCACGAACCAGGCAGCAGAATGACGCGAAGAGAGACCACCGCAGAGGCTCTACTTGCCCAGCCGCCGATGGCCTCTCTTCGCTGTGTGTCAATTCACCGGTCTAATACTTCTCAATCTTGTCTGCTCCTCGCTCTGTGTTTCATGGCAACTGAGACCGATCCTGATTGGAGGCCTGGCTCGGACGCTGGCCCAGGGTTACGGTGATCGTCTGCTGTTGGTTGCCATCCCGCAACACCGTCAACCGCACCGTATCGCCCGGCGAGGTATGCTCCTCCAGGTAGCTCAACAGGTCGTCCATCTTGGTGATAGACTGGCCGTTGATGGCCGTGATCAGGTCACCACCACGCTGGAGGTAAGCCAGCTGGTTGAAGCCATTGGTGCCGAGAAGGACTTCGGTATCTTCGGTGCCCGCGCGCAAGCCCGCCTTTGCCGCTGGCCCATCCGCGACGACACCCAGCACGTACGCGCCTTTCGCATCCGCGGGGAAGCCGAGAGCTTGTGCCCAGGCCTTGGTGTAAGTCCCGCCCTCAATTCCCAGGTAGGAGTGCTGGTAGGCCCCGGACTTAATGAGAGCCGGTACGACCCGCTGCGCGATGTTGATGGGGATAGCAAAGCCGATGCCGCTGCTGCTCCCGCTGGACGATTGGATCTGGTCGTTGATGCCGATCACCTGGCCTTGTAGATTCAGGAGCGGACCGCCGGAGTTACCGGGGTTGATCGCTGCGTCGGTCTGAATGGCCTCCGGGATACTGAAGCCGGTGACAGATGGGATAGAGCGGCCAAGCGCACTGACAATACCCTGCGTCATCGTACCGGCGAAGCCGAAGGGATTGCCGATGGCCGCCACCCGCTGGCCTACCTTCACCTGGGTCATGTCGCCCTGTTCCACGGGAACCAGCGTCACCAGCGCGGGATCTACTTTAATCACCGCGATGTCGCTATCCGGGTCGGTGCCCACCAGCGTGGCATCCAGGGTCGTGCCATCGGCGAACATGACCTGGATCTTGTCTGCGTTTCGCACCACGTGATCATTGGTCACGATATGACCCTGGGTATCCCAAACGAAGCCGGAGCCTTCGCCGTTCGGCATGGCCTGGGTAGAGGAGAACCGGGTGCTGCGAGCCAGGTTGATGACTTGTACGACAGAGGGATTCACCTTCGCATAGACGGCTTCCAAGAGCGCGCTTTCTGCACCTACCACAACCTGTGCCTGGGCGAGGGTGGAAGGGGAAGGTGTAACCTGCGCCACCTGCGCTGCTGCCGAGGCAGACCCCACCAGACTGTGAACGACCTGCCCGACCTGGGCGCCAGTGGATGGTACGGCAACACCGGCCCCGAGGGCAACGGCACCTACGATAGCCAGGACAACCAACGTGAGTAGAATCCTTGAGCGGTACATGCTACTTACTCCTTTCCCTAAACACGAGAAAAAATCATCCTGAACCCAAGTCAGGATGATTTATGTATACACGATGGTGGTTAATGCTTCGTTAGAGGGCGTTTAACGGCTTGTTAGAGAGGGCTCTTGTTCAGGGAGTTTTAACCAGGACAGGCTTAGGTCAGAGCGACAGGCGCGCGCAGGAAGGGCTGCTGCGTCACCTCGCCCCCTGGCGGGATGACGAGGAAATCTTCACCCAGGCCGTCGGGTTGGCTGGCCGCCAGGACCAGCCGTGCCACGTAACCATTGTCCCCGATGCGCTCTTCGTAGGTCATTCCCCAGCGCGCCTGGCAGAATTCGGCCACCGCGCGCGCCTGGGGCGCGTACTTCTCCCGATCCGCCTCGTCGCTGGCAACGAAGATCAGCCGCTTGTAATGTTGGTATTGCTCATTCATCAGCCATTCGGCGGTCTCTGCGCCGTAGCGAGCCACGTACTCTTTGTATGCGGCCAGAGGATTATCACCCGACTCCAGCCAGCCTTTGCAGAGGTAATACGTCGCGGGCTGCGCTGCGAACTCGCGCCGGTAGGCTTCGTAGGAGCCCAGGAGGAGCGCGATGCAATCGTGAGTGCGGGGAATGACGAGGGTGTGCGGCCCTGCCTTCAACCCGGCCAAGCCATTGCCGCAGAGGCCGTAGCCGACGAGGACGAGGGATGGCCTCGGCAGGCGATCCAGTTCCACCTGCAAGGTCGCGGCCATCGTCCGGGGCTGGCGGTGCAGCCCGTAATCCATGTAGATGGTCTGAGTCGGTTGCGAGTCCAACATAGGAGACAGAACACCTTCCAACACTTTACACGAGAGGACGACGACCGGCGGCATCTCATACCCCCTCACAGCACAATTTCTGGCAGTTTATCACAAGACTTCATCGTTGACAAATAGCGAACAAAAAACCGCTTGCATCTGCGTCGTTTTTGTGCTATGATTGTGCCAACCCCGCTTTGTCCTTTTCATCCCTCTCTTGGCGCGCTCGTACCGACCGGCCCGTTTTCGGAGGTGAGGTATGAAGAAGCCGACGATATTTGGAGGCAGAGGCGCAATTCCCCGGCCCGCGTGGCGGAGCCAGGGCGGGCATTACGCCCCTACTCGCCTGGTCTTCTATCTGGTTCTCCTGCTCGCCGTCGCCTCTATCATCTGGGGCCGGACGGAGAGCCCCGCGAGCTCCAGCGCGCAACCGCCACCACCTTTCCGCCTGTTCATGCCCCTGGTGCAATTCGCTGACGTCCGGCAAGGGGCCATCGTCATTAACGAGGTGATGCCTACAGGCGACGGCGGTCAGGCAGCCTGGGCCGAACTGCTGAACCGGACGAACACCTTCCTATCCCTCCCGGGAGCCGTGTTGGATGACGGCGATGGGAACCGCTACGCCTTCCCCGCCGCGCTCCCCCCCGTGCCGGGCGGCGCGTTCGTGGTTGTCATCTTTGACGGACGCGGCAGCGCGTTGGATGACTACGACTTCGGCGACGGGCTGGCAGTCCTCCACAGCGCGGCCGGCCTGGTGAACCCCTTCGCGGAGGCGGGCGACCAACTATCCCTCGCGCGCGTGGCCCCCAACCGGCCCGACATCCTGGTGGACTTTGTGGCCTGGGGCGTCTCGCCAGGGGACGACGACGATAAGGCGGTCGCCGCCAACCTCTGGCCGGACGGCGCGTTCGTGCGGGCGGAGCGAGGGGGAGAGGTCACTGGCTTGATGGTTCCGGGGGAATCGTTGGGGTTGTATCCCGGCCGGCCGCATGGGGAGATAGAGAGTTGGGTGATGTACCGGGCCGGTGAGACCAGCCAGGGCCAGGCCAACGGCATCCCCTCCACCGACGTTGTGATACCCCCCAGCGGCGCGCTGGTGTTGAGCCAGGGCTTCAGCCTCAAGTGGTACAACGTACCCTATGCCGTGGAGTACCGCTTGCAGATGGATAACAACGCCGATTTCGGTTCCCCGGAAGTGGATGTGATGCTGAGTGAGCCCTATTATGCTCCCGCGACGCCGCCGGCCGACGACACCTATTTCTGGCGCACGCAAGCCCTGGACGCCACCCGCGCCGGCCCCTTCTCTCCCGCCGCTCAGGTGACGATTGTCACCGCCGAACCCCTGGTTCTCCCCGCTGCCCCGATAGAGGGAGTGACCGTCTTTCCCGTGACAGGCGACGGCGCACCGGCCAACGGCGTCTGGCAGGTGGATTACATCAACGCCCTCGCGCCCCTCTTGCAGCGCAAAGATACCAACCTCCTCTGTTGGGATGGAGACGATGAGAGCGGCGCACGCCAGCCCTGGGACGGCCCCCACGCCGATACAGCGGGAAACCACTCTAACCACGGGCGCAACTATTGTGCGCGCGCCTCTATCGCTATGATCAACAGATACTACGGCGGCAACCTGAGCCAGGACCGGGTCACCTACCAGCACTTCAGCGTCGCCGCCGGTCTCCTCTGGGGCGCTTTGGGCCACGACACCGCCCTGAGCATCCCCGATGGCCGGAACCTTCTCTCCTGGGCCTTGAACGGCGCTGCCGTGACCCTCACCATGGGCAAACCCACCTGGGCGCAGATTCAGGCCTGGACCACGGAGCGCCGGGCCGTCATGTCCGGCATCCCCGGCCACGCCATCGTTCTGCGGGGTTGGGCCATCTATACCGGCTCCAACCCCGCCCTGGCGGGCAAGCGCTTCGTCCTCTACAACGACCCCTGGGACGGCCTGATGGCGATCCAGGAATACGACACCATGAACATCACCAACGTGCGCGTCCCTGGCGGCTCGCCCACCGGGCGGATGCAGGAGGCCAGCGTCACCCAGAACCCCGACGCCGACGGCATCATGACCTTTGACGAGAGCAATCGCTTCGGCACAAACCCCGGCAACCCCGATACCGACCAGGATTGCATCACCGACAAGTTGGACATGCACAGTTATCTATACGTGGTTCACAATAACTACGGCACGACCTTCCCGGATTGGGACGGCGACGGCCAGCGCAAGGAACGGGATAGCGACAACGACAACGGCATCGTCATAGACGGCGATGAGGATCTCAACCGCAACGGCCACCTGGATCTCGGCGACACCAGCAACTTCGCCATGTGGGATGACCTCTTCGCCCCAGGTGGTTGCAGCCCCACCGCCACACCGACCCCGACGCCCACGCCCACGCGCACGCCGACCCCAACACGGACGCCTACGCGCACGCCTACCCGCACCCCCACGCCTACGCGGACGCCGACCCCGACCCGCACACCGACCCCCACGGCAACCAGGACGCCGACCCTTACCCCGACGCCCACCGTCACCCCAACCCCGACGGTCACGCCCACGCCCACCAACACGCCGACGCCGACGATCACGCCAACCGCCACACCCTCACCGACCATCACGCCAACTCCGACGATCACACCGACGGCAACACGGACGCCCACAGCCACCGTCACCCGCCCCCCCACCGCTACCAGGAAACCGGTGATCACTGGCATCTCGTCCACCTTCACCGATGATGGGCGCGGGGGAATCGTGATCTCGGTAACCGTCGTCAGCCCATCGCTGAGCGGCATCATCTACGATCTGGAGATCTTCTTTGCCGAGCAAACGCCTCCCTGGCAGGTGGCCCAGCCGGTCTCGTGGCCGGTAGGCTGGGGCCCGGCAGAGGTGGTGGGTGGTGTCGGTTTTGCCACCACAACCGACCCTCTCCTTGTGTCTCAACCTGCCCACTTCGGCCTCCAGGTTCCCCCGGCGGCGACTATCGGCAGCCCGATCCTGATCCACGTCACCGACAAGAATCACAACAACCTGGGCTACATCTCCAGCACGCGGGTCACGAGGTGAGGACTGCATAATCTCTCTCCACCCCCCGGCTCCCTCCTCCCCTGTACTCATCCCGCGGAGCGGGACTTTACGGGCCTCTCACCGCCCGAATCGGGGAGAGGAGGGGGGTGTAGGGGGAGGAGAGAGGCTCTGGGCATCGTGGGCACGACGGCGCGAAAAGGGCTTTCTCTGGAATGTCGCCCTCTTTTCCTGCCTGATACTTTGTGCTATAATTGCGCAACTCAGGTTGGCAGCGCCCTGTCGCTACCAATCTCCCGGCCTCCCCTTTCACCCCAGGCAAACATTCCATCCGTCGCGCCTTCTACACCACACACCTTTGCCCTGCCAGGCCGAGTGTTGTTAAATCGTACCTCACCCTCCCCCATCCCGTATGGCGAGTCTCCTCAGTCGGGGATGATATATGCCTACGGGACTTACCCCTCCCTCTCCGACTCGGAGAGGGAGGGGGCGTAGAGGGTGGGTGAGGTTACCCAGAAAGGGATAGGAGAATCGCATGTTCAAGGATATCGCAGAGGTACGCAACGCACTTTCCGGGCAGCAGTATATCGCCTCCGACGAGATCGCCACGGTTCTGTTTCTGGCGGAGCGGCTGGGCAAGCCGGTCCTGGCCGAAGGGCCGGCCGGCGTCGGTAAGACAGAGTTGGGCAAGGCGTGGTCCGGCGCGACCAGTCGCCCTCTGATACGCCTGCAATGCTACGAAGGGCTGGACGAGACAAAAGCCCTCTACGAGTGGGAATATGCCAAGCAGATGCTCTACACGCAACTGCTGCGCGACAAGTTGCAAGACCTCCTCTCTGGCACGAGCACCTTGACTCAGGCGGCGGATCGTCTGGCGCAGGAGGAAGACGTTTTCTTCTCTCGGCGATTCCTTCTGCCGCGGCCTCTCCTGCAGGCCATCGTGACCGAGTCGCCCAGCCTCCTCCTGATTGACGAGATAGACCGGGCCGATGCCGAGTTTGAGGCTTTTCTCCTGGAGATTCTGAGCGATTTCCAGGTGAGTGTGCCGGAGTTGGGCACGCTGAAGGCGAAGCAGATGCCGCTGGTGGTCCTGACCAGCAACAACACGCGCGAGCTCTCCGAGGCGTTAAAACGCCGCTGCCTTTATCTCTACATAGATTATCCCACCGTAGAATCCGAGTTGCGCATCGTGCGCCTGAAGGTTCCCGACCTCGCGCCGCAACTGGCGCGCCAGGCAGTGGAACTGGTGCAGCGGCTGCGCAAGTTGGACCTGAAGAAGCATCCCAGCGTCAGTGAGACGTTGGATTGGGCGCGGGCCCTGGTCGCGCTGAACGCGCGCGCGTTGGATAGGGAAACGTTGGATAATACGATCACGGTGCTGTTGAAGCACGAGAGCGACGTGCTGCGGGCGCGCCGCGCCATCAGCGGTGGGCGTGAGCCGCGCGAGGAAAATGAGGAGGAGCAGCCCCGGCGGCCCGGCAGGGATTACGACGACCAGATCCGGCGGTTGGGCAGGTCGGGATAGTGTGAAGCCCTCACCCCCTACCCCCTCTCCCAATTTTGGGAGAGGGGATGGGGTGAGGGCCTGATGTGAGGGGGGATGGCATGGAACAGA
>JADYZS010000306.1 GCA_020853075.1 Anaerolineae bacterium
GCCAATTCCTCTTGGTTCACGGCCAATGCTTCTCGCAGTTCCCCATTCTCCCGTCGCAGCCGCTCAACCTCTGCCTCTCTGCACATGCTCCTATCATACCACATTTCTAGGAGAACTCTGAACAGTTACGTATAGGTATCTAACATATCCTGACGTGGAGCCGAGCGGAGTGAGGAAGGGCGCAGACGTCCCCCACAGGAGAGGGCATGGAATCCCGCTCTATCCCGACAGGTCACGCCCTTTGATTAAAGTTGACGATGCAAAGGGGCTGTGATATAATCTAACCGCTGAGCAGGTTGGCACGTTAACAGGTGCGTACCCGCAGAGGCGTGGCCGCGAAGCGCCCCGCTACGTTAGGACGAGGCCGGAAGCCGTCGCTGCGCAGCGGCCCTCGGGCCGCGGGCGTAGAGGAACTTCCCGACTCCCAGTTTGGGCCTCTGGCTCAAGCGAGGTTGCCCCACGAAACAGGAAGTGGGGGCGTCTGTCCGGTAACGGACGGGCGACTACAACCGCAACAGAAAGCAAACCGGCCCGGCAACGGGTAACGGCTGAAACGGTGGGGTAAGAGCCCACCAGCGGGTGCCAGCAATGGCCCCGGCTGGGCGAGCGTACGACCGGGAGCAAGGCGAGGGGGCCGGGTCCGACCAAACGGATTCGGTCTCGCCGCAGCGGTGACGGTGAAGTGGGATTGCACCCCGCAGGCCAGGAACCGCCATCCCGCCTGTGCGGGGTGAGACAGATGACGGCGCGGGTCAGCCCGACAGAATCGGGAGTATGACCGGCCCCGCCTGGCGGCGCTTCCCTGGGATGGGCAAGGGGAAAGAGGCCGACGTGGCGGAATTGGCAGACGCTGCAGACTTAGGATCTGCTGCCCGATAGGGCGTGGAGGTTCGAGTCCTCTCGTCGGCATGGGCCTTTCAACCCTTGCGATCCGGCGCGCGGCTACTGAGTATCGTCGGTCTGGGCCCGTGGCCTAGCGGGAAGGCGCCTCCTTTGCACGGAGGAGATCGTCGGTTCGAATCCGACCGGGTCCACTGGTTGAGTCCGGCCTGAGCAAAGTATTTATAATGCGGGTGTAGTTCAGTGGTAGAACGTCTCCTTGCCAAGGAGAAGGTCGTGGGTTCGAATCCCATCGCCCGCTCTGCATCATGGTAGGGGCGGTGCGCGCCGCCCCTACTTTATATCACAGCCAATTCGCCGAGGTCGCTCAGTTGGTAGAGCACGTGACTGAAAATCACGGCGTCCCCAGTTCAAGTCTGGGCCTCGGCACTCCACCATCGGTAGTCTGGCGTCCCCTCTCCACGCGGAGGGGACGTTTCTTTTCTGCCGCTCGCATCGCCAGCCTGAACCATGCCAGGCAGAAGGCGGAGAAGGAAGCGAGTTTGTTTGTGGCGGAGGAGTGGTCTGTATCCAACGATTCTATACGCAGTTTGCCTTTTCTTGGCCTTTGCGCTACAATAGTACCGTCATACCGAGGTTTGCTGTCGCCGCCCCGGCCCCTCTGAGCCGGGGCTTTTTGTGCGAGTCGTATTGAGGTTACTATGGTGCAGATTCGGGACAATATACGCAATATCGCCATCATCGCCCACGTGGATCACGGTAAAACGACGTTGGTGGACGGGATGCTCAAGCAGAGCCGCGTCTTCCGCGAGAACCAGGCCGTCATGGAACGGGTGATGGATTCTAACGACCTGGAACGGGAACGCGGCATCACGATCCTGGCGAAGAACACCGCTGTCACCTACCGCGGCGTCAAGATCAACATTGTGGACACGCCCGGCCACGCCGATTTCGGCGGCGAGGTGGAACGCGTCTTAAACATGGTGGACGGCGTCCTCCTCCTGGTGGATGCGGTGGATGGGCCGATGCCGCAGACCCGCTTCGTGCTGCGCAAGGCTCTGGAACTGGGGCATCGCGCTATTGTCGTGGTGAACAAGGTGGATCGCGCCCACGCCCGCCCCACCTGGGTCGCCAACAAGACTTTTGACCTCTTCATTGAGTTGGGTGCTACCGACGACCAGGCCGATTTTCCCATCGTCTATACCGATGCCATCACGGGCCGCGCCAGCCTGGACGCCGCCACCCTGACCGCCGATCTGCAACCGCTCTTTGATACGATTCTCAGTTATATTCCGGCTCCCCGTGTGGAGCCCGACGCGCCCGCGCAACTCCTCGTCGCCAACCTCTCCTACGACGACTACAAGGGACGCATCGCCGTGGGGAGGCTCTTCGCCGGGCGGCTCAAACGCGCGCACGAGGTCGCGCGCCTGGCGCTGGATGGCACGATCTCCTCTGGCAAACTGGCCCAGATTTTCGTCGTCCAGGGGTTGGAGCGGGCGGAGGTGGAGTCGGTGGAAGCAGGCGAGATCGTGGCCGTGGCCGGGCTGCCGGAGGTCTATATCGGTGAGACGGTGGCAGACCCCAACGAGCCCCACGCGCTGCCGCCGATCCTGGTGGAGGCTCCCACCGTGCGCATGACCTTCGGCGTCAACACCAGCCCCTTCGCCGGCCGCGAGGGGACGTGGTCCACCTCGCGCAAACTGCGGGAGCGACTCTACATGGAGTTGGAGCGCAACGTCGCCCTGCGGGTACAGGATACCAGCGCCGCCGATACCTTCGTCGTCTCAGGCCGGGGCGAACTCCATCTCGCTATCCTCATTGAAACGATGCGGCGGGAGGGGTACGAATTCCAGGTCTCCCGCCCCGAAGTGATCTATCGTCAGGTAGACGGCCAGGTGCAGGAGCCGGTGGAGCAGGTCTTCGCCGAGATACCGGAAGACCTCCTGGGCGTGGCGGTGGAACTGTTGGGCTCGCGGCGCGGACGCATGACCGACATGCGCAAAGACGAGAAAGGGACGATCCAACTGGAATACGTGGTGCCGACGCGCGGGCTTTTGGGCTTCCGCCAGCAATTCCTTACCGCGACGCGCGGCCAGGGGATTTTGCACA
Source organism: Anaerolineae bacterium (assembly GCA_020853075.1). Classification (GTDB taxonomy): domain Bacteria; phylum Chloroflexota; class Anaerolineae; order JADYZS01; family JADYZS01; genus JADYZS01. Next base: position 2,950 of record JADYZS010000306.1, read on the forward strand.
CCCTCTTTGCGGGCTACGAACCGTTGGGCGAGGAAATCCCCTCGCGCGCTCGCGGCGCGCTCGTCGCCTGGGAGGCTGGCGTCGCCACCGCCTATGGGCTAAACAACGCCGAGGGGCGCGGAACCCTTTTCATCAGCCCTGGCACCGAGGTCTATGAGGGGATGGTCATTGGTGAGCGGCCCAAGGAGGGCGACCTGGAGGTCAACGTCTGCAAGAAGAAGAAGTTAACCAACATGCACGTGGAAAACCAGGATCAGGCCATCCGCCTGACGCCGCCACGCCTGATGAGCCTGGACGACGCCATTGAGTACATCGCCGAGGACGAACTGGTGGAGGTGACGCCTCGCAACATCCGGCTGCGCAAGCGCATCCTTTCCACCCACGAGCGGCGCAAGGCCGAGAAGGACCGGACGCCGCTGGCGGCGTAGCGCGCGAGAACCCTGTTAATTGTCCAATGGCCCCACCCCCGCGTGTGGGATGCTTCGCGGCCAACCTTCCCCCGTTCATTTTACGGGGGTAACAGATTGAATATCCTCCCCTTTAAGCAGTTTAACATTTTAATCGGGTAACAGCGTGGTTACCCGTCTAATATGTTAATCTGTATTTAGGGGAGGGGGTGAGAGCCACTATTTAGAGCAACCGATGCAAATAGCAACTGCCCCCCCCTCCTCCCGCCAGGCCGCCTTTGAGCGGGTGGATCACTGGTTCAACTGGCCGATCATCGTCCTGACGGTAGCGATGATCCCCGTTCTCGTCGTCCAGGAGACGACCAAGGACCCTGCCCTCCTGCAGATGGCAGATGTCGCCAATTGGATCATCTGGCTGGCCTTCGTCGTAGAGTTCGCCGTCAAGTTCGCGCTGGCCCCACAGCGAGGGACATTTCTTCGTTCCGCCTGGCTAGAGATCCTCATTATCGTCCTCACACCGCCCTTTCTTAGCGTCCCAGAAACGGTTGAGGGGGTTCGTCTCTTGCGCCTGGGAAGATTATCCCGCTTGACCCGGTTGTCTCGCCTCCTCCCGCTCCTGCGCATCGCGCTCCTTACCAGTCTCGCCACCCGGTTCCTGAAGCGGGCTCTCAGTCCTACTGCGTTTCCTTACGTGGCCCTCGTTGTGGCGATGGTCGCCGTGGTCGGCGGCGCGGGTTTCTTCATGCTTGAGCAAGAATCGGGAAGCGTTCACACTCTGGGCGACGGCCTCTGGTGGGCCGTCGTCACCATGTTCACCGTCGGCTACGGCGACATCGTACCCCGTACGGCGGCGGGACGTATCGTGGGCGTCTTGGTCATGGTGATCGGCATCTCTTTCATCAGCCTCCTCACCGCCAACATTGCTGCCACCTTCTTCCGCGCTCAGCAGGCCCAGGCTCGTGAGACGATGGTCGACAAGGTGGACGAACTCACCAGGAAGGTAGATGAGTTGATGGAAATGGTGAGGAAGTTGGAGAACTCCCGACGGGAGGATAAAGAATGATCCCTTCGCGCCTGCGCCTCGTCAACTTTTTATGCTACCGGGAAGCGCTGGTGGACTTCAACGGCATCCACCTGGCCTGCCTGACGGGAGACAACGGCGCGGGCAAATCGGCGCTGCTGGACGCGATCACCTGGGCCTTGTGGGGCAGGGCCCGCGCCAAGCGTGAGGAAGAGTTGATCCGCCTGGGCCAGACCGATATGGAGGTAGAGTTTGACTTCACGCTGCGCGACATGCGCTTCCAGGTCTCGCGCAAACGTAGCAAGGGGCACGGAGCCAAATCTGCCCTCTCCTTCCGGGCCTGGTCCGACCGCGACCAGACCTGGCGAGAGATCAGCGAATCAGCCCTGAGTGCCACAGAAAAGCGCATCGTACAGGAATTGCGCCTGGACTACGACACCTTCATCAACTCGGCTTTTCTCGTCCAGGGCCGCGCCGACGAATTCACCACCAGGCCACCCGCCGAACGCAAGCAGGTGCTGGGCAACATTTTGGACCTGAGCATTTACGACGAATACGAAGAGCGGGCTAAGGCGCGGGCGAAAGGGAAGGGAGACGAGGCGCGCTCTCTTCTGGCACAGATTGAGCAGATAGATCAAGAACTGGCCCACAAGCCCGAATATGAGGAGCGGGTGCGCCAGGGCGAGGCCGCGGCGACACGGGCAGAGGAAGCCCGGCTCACCGGCGAGGCCTTGCAACAGGCCCTCCGCAGCGAACGACAGGCTTTGGCATCGCAGAAGGAATTCTTGGATGACCTGAAGACTCGCCTGCAGCGGGCCGAAGGAGATGCGCGCCAGTTAGAAGACGAAATCAAAGACCATAGCGGGCTCCTGGCGACCTACGAAGACCTGATGCGGCGTCGCAAGGAGATAGAGGATGGCTATGCCCGCCTGAGAAATGCGCGCGAGATGAACGAGTCGCTTAATCGCCAACTGCGACGCCACGCCGACCTGGAGGGAGAGCGCAATCGCTGGCAACGCACCATAGACCAGGCGCGCTACGGCCTGGAAGCGGAATTGCGCGGGGCGCGGGAGCGGCAGGAGCCCCTGCGCAAGACGGTAGCCGCGCGCGCCGCCCAGCAAGAGGCGCTGGCCCAGGCACAGGCTGCGTTGGCAAAGATCGCCGAGACCGAGCGGGAGCGCGAACTATTGCGGGCGCAAACGCAGACGCTGGCCGAGAAGCGTGCACGGCTTGAGGGAGAGGTTCGCGCGGCAAAAGAGCGGCAAGAATCTTTGGGCAAAGTTGTGGACGCCAGGGCCGCGCAGGAAGTCGCGCTGGCCCAGGCACGCGCTGAGTTGGCGAGACTGGTGCAGACAGAGAAGGAGCGCGAGGAGTCGCAAGCCCAGGCCCAGGCGCGGGCCGAAGAGCGGGCACGCCTGGGATCGGAGAACAACCAATACAAAGCGGAGGCCGAGTCCCTGAAGGAGAGGAAGGCCCTCCTGGAAAGAGATGGAGAGGCCCGTTGCCCCGTCTGTGCCAGGCCCCTCACGGCGGAAGACCGGCAGCGCGTGGTGGTGGACTACGACGCCCAATTGGGACAGATGCGGGTGCGCTTCCGCGAGAACCAGGCACGGCTGGAAACGGTGAGCCAGGAAGAGGCAGCCTTGAAGCGGCAGGTTGAACACTGCGACAAGGCACTGGCCGCACGCAGCCGCTGGCAAAGGCAGGAGGGCCAGGCCGAGGAAAGCCTGAGAGTGGCAGCGGCAGCCGAAACAGAATTGCGGGAATGGCGACAACGCGGTGAGGAAGCGGCGCGGGCTCTGGCAGAGGTCGTCCGGCAGGAGGCGACGCTGAAGCAGCAAATGGAACCCTTAGATAAAGCGCTGGCTGAACGCGCGCGCTGGCAGAGGCAGGAAGGCCAGGCAGCAGAAAACCTGCGGTTGGCCGATGCTGCCGAGGCCGACCTGCAAGAGTTGCAGCGGCGAGCAGAGGCATTAGCGCACGCATGGGAGGCCGAGGAATACGCGGGGGAAGCCCGCCAGCAGTTGCGCCGGATAACGGCGGAGTTGGCAGAACTGGCCTACGACTCTCAGGCCCACGAACAGGTTCGCCAGGAGATGGAAGACCTGTCACCCTGGGAGCAGAGTCACCGCGAACTACAAGTCGCGCTGAAACAGGTAGAGACCGAACGCCGCGCCGTAGAGGTAGCCCGCACCCGACTGGCGCGCTTAGCCGAGTCCCTCGCTGCCGACCGCAAGCGGCGGGACGAATTAGAGAAAGCAGTGCTGCGGCTGCCGGAGGTCGCACGCCGCCTGGCCGAGCAAGACCTGCGGGTGGAGGATTTGGTGAACCAGGAGCGGCACGCACGGGAGGTATTGGCTGCGGCTCGCCAGCAACTGGACACCTGCGAGCGATTGGCCCAGCAGCGCATTGAGAAAGCCGAGGCTCACCGCCACGCTGCCGAGGAACAGGCCCTTTACGACGACCTGCGGGCCGCCTTCGGCAAGAAGGGGCTTCAGGCGATGATTATTGAGACGGTGACGCCGCAAATAGAGGAAGAGGCGAATCGCCTCCTGGCCCAAATGACGGCAGGCCGGATGAACGTTCACCTGAGTACCCAGCGCGAATCCAAGAAGGGCGACACGATTGAGACGCTGGACATCATCATCGCCGACGAATTGGGCCAACGCAGTTACGAAACGTATTCCGGCGGCGAGGCGTTCCGCGTCAATTTCGCGCTGCGCATCGCCCTGAGTAAGTTGCTGGCCCACCGGGCCGGCGCGACGCTGCAGACGCTCATCGTGGACGAAGGCTTTGGCACGCAGGATGCCCAGGGCCGCGAACGGCTGGTGGAGGCCATCCACTCCATCCAAAGCGAGTTTGAGCGTATCCTGGTCATCACCCACATTGACGAACTGAAGGATCTCTTTCCCGTCCGCATTGAAGTGACGAAGGGAGCGGATGGTTCCACGGTGTCGGTGAATTAAGCAGAGGCGACCCATGTGTCGTCCCTGCAACCCTTCCATCCTGAAAAAAGCATGATAGACGAGGCAGGCTTGTGCGAGTCATCGCAGGCGAGGCTAAAGGCCACCCCCTCCTTTCGGTTCCCGGCCAGGCCACTCGGCCTATCGCCGACCGGGTGAAGACCGCGCTTTTTGATATCCTGGGAGCAAGCGTTGAGGGCTGCCGCTTTCTGGATCTCTTCGGCGGGACGGGGAGCGTCGGCATTGAGGCATTGAGCCGGGGCGCGGCAGAGGTGGTCTTTGTGGAACGGAACGCTGCGGCGCTGCGCGTCCTGGGGGAGAACCTGCGACGCACTGGCCTAGCGGCGCGGGCCCACGTGGTACGCGGGGATGCCTTCGCCTACCTGACCCGCGAAGGTATCGCCCCCTTTGACTTCATCTACATCGCGCCGCCCCAATATCAAGGTCTGTGGGCACGCGCCTTGCGGGACATAGACGAACGGCCCGCCCTCCTCACCGCCCAGGGCGTGGCGATAGCCCAGATTTTCCCCAAAGAGTTCGCGGAATTATCTCTGGCGCGCCTGCGCCTTTCAGACCGGCGGGTGTACGGCAGCACGCTTCTGGCATTCTATTCGGTGACTTAGGCATCTGCCCGTCCTTCGCTCCCTCTCCGCGGCAGGCCAACCAGAAGCGCCAGCGGCCCCAGTAACAGCAGCCACATCGTCACGCCCAGGTCAAACCGCTCCGCGATCAGCCCCAGCGCCAGAGGTGCCAACCCACCTACCAGGCCAAAGATGTTTCCCACCGTCAGCACGGTGCCGCTCTGCCCCGGCATGGCCGAGTACAACCGCGCCTGCAGGATAGAATACCAGCCCGCGTTGAAGAAGCCCAGCAGGCCCAACAGCACCATCTTGGCCCCGATGCCCGGCACCAGCAAGAAGGCGGGAAAGAGGAACATCTCTATCAGGGCGCTGGCGCGCAGGTAGCGAAGGCCGGGTATGCGCTCCAGCAACGGGATCAGCAGCAGATCGCCCAGCAAGCCCAGGCCCGTCCATACTGCTACCGCGACGCCTGCCTGGGCCGCCGTCGCGCCCACGATGTCCACAAAGTAGAGGGCCAGAAAGCCTAACAGCACGTCCAGCATGAGGTCGGAGAAGTGCAAGAGCGTGAGCCAGCGGAGCACCTCGCCTCGCCGCAGCGCGCGGAACGCGTTGATCAGGCCCTCTTTGAAATCAATGCGTTCCGTCGCTTGCTGCTTGTTGGCGAACGGAAACCGCCACACGACGAGCAAGAGGATCGCACTCAGCGCGGCAAAGAATATGAATAGCCCACGCCAACCCCAACCTAGCGCCACCGCTCCGCCCAGGGCGAGAGGTCCGGCTACCACGCCCACCGAACCGGCGAAAGTCCAGCGTGCCATGTTCTGCTCGTGGCGCGTGGGCTCTAAGTCCATTAGCGTCGCTTGCGAGAGGCTGACGAACGCGCCCGACGCGGGATAAAGGATCATGAACGAGATGAGGAGAACCAGGTAGTCCTGGCTCAGTGCCGTCAGCAGCAAGGCCGCCATGAATACCACGCCGCCACCCAGGATCAGGACACGGCGTTTCCAAATATCGCCCAGGATGCCGAGGAAAGGCTCAATCAGGCTACTGATGACGTTGGGGAGGCCGAGGAGGATGCCAACCTGGGCATAGCCCAGGCCGAGGTCATCGCGGATCAGAGGCCAGGCGGCCTCGCGCGCGCCAAAGACGAACTCGTCAAGGAATTCAATGAGGAGCAGGGCGAAGGCGAAGAAAGCCGTGTGGCGGAGGGCGCGAGAGTGGCGAGTGAAAGACACAATCGGTTTAATTTTCCCTCGGTTTCGCTTTGCGGGCTACCGCGACAAGGGCGTCAAGTTTTTCAACCACTTCAGGGTCTATCTCCTCTTTCGGAACAAACTGCGCTAGGATGTGGTAGTCAGTTTTCCGCAAGAGATTCGGCAGCCCCAGTTTCTCAAAATACGCTTCAAACAACCGATCAAGAAAATCGTCAGTTGCCTTAATCTCAGATGACCACGGATCAAGTCTGCGCAACGTTCTCAGAGCTCCCCCAATCTCTTGTATAGACTCGCGCATGGCTTCTTCTCGGCGATTTGCTTCAGCAAGTCCGAAGAGATCGTTGGCCTGGCCGTACCGCGCATAGCCTAGCAAAACATCCTCCATACACAGATAATTCTCTATTTCTTTGCGCCGCCACATCATTTCCCTGAGCACAGGGCCCTCGTTAAGTGATTGGTCCACACGATCAAATAGCGCGATACCTACTAAATCGTTTTTCGCTTCCTGCAAGCCAAAAAAATGAAAACGTGCCTTGCTCGGTACGTTACCGACGTAATGGACAAATGGACGCTCAAGAATACGAGTGGCTTCATGCTCAAGGGTTGCCGCGAATGCTCGCAGGATGGCTAGATCGGTTGAACCTTCCAGGTAGAGTACCCATCCGGTCTGTTCTACCTGGTAGTATTGGTCAAACCCGATTTCTATGAGAGACTTCAAGACCTGGCTGCCCCTATCATCAATTCGGTGCGGTTTGCCAACAAAGGCAATGACCACATCCCGGTCAGCCGCCTCATTCAACACCACCTCAGAGTGGCTGGCAGCGATAATCTGAGAACCCTGTTTCTGGGCCACCTCTGTTAGCAGTTGGTAAATTTGTCGCTGACGAAGAACTTCCAGATGGGCATCCGGCTCGTCAAGTAGCAAAACGGTCTCCGGGTTAGCATAGAGATGGGCCAACAATAGCAAAGTCTGCTGCAGACCCCGCCCGGAGGAAGAAAGGTCAAAGAGCGAAGTACTTCCTGCTTCTTTATAAGCCATCGTGATCTCACTGCGCTCTTGTATGAACTGGGGAGGGTGCAAAGTCACGCCGAACAACTTCTCAATATGATCAACCAATTGCTGCCACCCTGGCTCTATGCCCTTCTCTATATAAATCTGATAGCACAAGTTCCGTAGCACCTGTGCGGTTTGGCCTTGACCGATGAGCACGCCTATCTCACCGGGTTGTTTGATAAACTCGCGGTCAGCCAAGCCGGACATAGGAGGGAGGAAGGCAACCCGGATTCTGGAAGCCTCTTCAGGTATTGGCATTCTCTTCGGTGGCTTATCATCGGTCAAGCGCAATGGGCGGCAGTAAAAGGATTCTTCGTTGGCGTAATCAAATTCCAGACCACAGAGCCAATTCTTATCCTCGGTAACACCTTCCACAGTAATATCAATGCGTATATTCTGAGTCTGTGGCTTCCCTCCCACACGCTTGACGTCGCGCACGTGCAAGTCACGCCAGAGGAGATTGGCGTCAGGGATGGGGATTGAGATCAAATCCCTTCGGTTTATTGTAACCCCAGGTCGTTCTTCGGGAGAGACTCTCCCTTTTCGTTTTTCGTTCCAGCGCCTTAGGCCAATATCCCACAGAGCAAGCGCTTGAAGCGCTGTAGTCTTGCCCGAGTTGTTGGGGCCGATCAACACCACGGACTGACCCAGTTCAAAATCAACGTCGCCAAATCTCTTGAAATTACGGATTCGGATACGGGTGAGCATAATAGGCCTCCTGGGTGGTTAGCAGTCTTATCTGCGCCTCTATGCCTGAGTCATTATCCCAACCATTCCACTTATCACGTGGGCCGGTGGAGGGGAAGCCAGAGAGTGAAGGTACTCCCTTTCCCTACCTGGCTTTCTACCGCCAGATGGCCGCCGTGGGCCTCGGCCAGCCAGCGGGCGATGGCAAGCCCCAGCCCTGTGCCGCTGCTTCCCTGGCCGCGCTTCTTGTTGCCGCGATAGAAACGCTCAAAGATGTGCGGCAGGTCCTCGGGTGTGATGCCCACCCCGGTATCGGCAACAGAAACCTGTACCCAGTCTCTCTCGCGATAGAGAGAAAGAGTCACCTGTCCGCCGGATGGGGTGTACTTCAGCCCATTCTCCACCAGGTTGAGCAAGAGTTGGCGTAGCCTGTCCACGTCGCCTCGTACCAGGGCCTGGTCTTCGTTCCCCAGGCGCACCTCAACGCCGCTGTTCTCCGCCATCACCTGCGCCTGGCGATAGACGTCCAAAAGAACCGTATCCAGTTCCACTGGCTTCAAATCTAACTGGATGCCCGCATCGGCCTGGGCCAGAAGAAGCAAATTGGATACCAGACGGCTCATGCGGGCAATCTCACCCTCAATGGCGTCAAACGATTCCTTCCTCAACACCGCGTCATCTATGGCGCCCCGGCGCAACAGATCCAGGTTGCCGCGGACGGTGGTCAGGGGCGTGCGTAGTTCGTGGGAGACGTCGGCCACCAAGCGATGTTGCGCTTCAAAGAGGCGTTGCAGACGCTCCAGCATATCATTGAAAGTAGCAGCCAGGCGGCCTACCTCATCGTGGGGTGACGTGGGCACGTGCAGGCGTTCGCTCAAGTCCTCTCGCTGGCTGATGCGACGGGCGGTGCGGCTGATCTCCTCAATGGGCTGCAACGTCGCGCGGGCCAGGATCGTGCCCCCGATACCGGCCACAAACAACCCCAACAAGCCGCTCCCCAGACGCACCAGGCGCGTTGCGCGCAACGTCCGCTCAATCCCCTGCAGGGATTGAGCGACCAGCACCGCTCCCACTACCTTCCTGTTGGCGGCACGTATAGGCGTGCTGACGATGCGCAAACGGACGCCCCCTTGATCCCAGGTGTAGAGGACGGGGCGACCCCGCAGGTTCAGGGCCAGGAGATCGTCGGGCAGGGGGAGGTTGACGTTGCCCAGATTATCCGATTTGCC